>JANQSB010000196.1 GCA_028284295.1 Myxococcota bacterium
CTCCACGCCCGCATCCACGAGACCGCGAATGGCCAGACCGTTCCAGCCGGCCAGCACCTTGTCGTCTCGCAGCGGCTGGGGTCGGCGCCTGCGACGTTCGAGCAGACGGGCGCGGTCGTCCGCGAAGCGAGCCATCAGCTCGGCGGGGTTCGCGTCGCCCGTCTGTGCCAGCACGTCCGCGACGGGGAGCCGCATCCGCAGCACCCCGGGCTCGCTCGTGTCGGTGTGAAGAGGTGCCAGCCGATAGGCCAGAAGGAACGGCTTGGCGCGCACGCCCAGGACCTCCTCCACCTCGGCGGTGGTCCACACGTACGAGCGCCCTTCCTCCTGGTCGACCTCGGCATCCTGGGCCGAGTAGAAACCTCCACCCGGGCTCGTCATCTCGCTCGCCAGGTAGTCGGCGATGTCGATCGCGACCTGGCGATAGAGGGGGCTTCCGGTGGTCCCGTGGGCGCGGGCGTACAAGCCCAGAAGCTGGGCGTTGTCGTAGAGCATCTTCTCGAAGTGGGGGACCGACCAGGTCGGCTCGGTCGAGTAGCGATGGAAGCCGCCGCCCAGGTGATCGTGGATGCCGCCGAACGCCATCTGATCCAGGGTGCGGGTGAGCATCCCGAGCGGGTCGCCGGGCGTGCCGCGGCGGTGCGCGGCCAGCAACAGCTCGAGCTGGGGAGTGGACGGGAACTTGGTCCCTCGACCGAAGCCGCCGTGGTCGGGGTCGAAGCGCCGACCCAGCGCCGCGACGCCGCGGGCGAGCCCGTCCCCCACGTCGAAGCTCGCGGGCGCGCGGGGGCGACCCGCAAAGTTGGCCGAGATGGCTGCGGCGACCCGGTCGGCGCGTTCGACGAGCTGCCCGCGTTCCTTCTGCCATCGCTCGACCAGCTCGCCGAGCACGGTCGGGAAGCCGGGCCTTCCGCGTGCATCCGTCGGCGGGAAGTAGGTGCCCGCGAAGAAGGGCTTGCCGTCCGATGTCAGGAAGACCGAGTTGGGCCAGCCTCCGGAGCCCGTCAGCAGGCGGGTCGCCTGCATGTAGACCTCGTCGACGTCCGGGCGCTCCTCCCGGTCGACCTTGACGTTCACGAACGACGCGTTCATGAGGGCGGCGATGGCGGGGTCCGAGAAGACCTTCCGCTCCATCACGTGGCACCAGTAGCAGGTGCTGTATCCGACGGAGAGGAAGATCGGCTTGTCCTCGGCCCGGGCCTTCGCGAAGGCGGCGTCGCCCCACGGATACCAGTCCACCGGGTTGAGGACGTGCATCTGGAGGTACGGGCTGGCTTCGCCGGCGAGGTGGTTGCGTCGCGCGCCGGGCGGCGCCTCTCCGGAGCCTGCATTGGCGCTGCCCGCGTTCAGGGCGAGGATGGCGGCCAGTGCCAGCCGGGCGGTCGTTCGCATGCCCGGAGCAGGCTAGCAGGGTGGTCGATCGCGCCCGGGCCCGGCGAGGTGCTAGAGGCCGAAGCCGTCGCGGATGCCTGCGGGGCCCAGGGACTCGAGCTCCTTCAGCTTCTGCCTTCCCTCGTCGTCGAGGTCCTTGGGGACCCGGATGCGGATGCCCACGTACAGGTCTCCCGCGGGCTGCGAGCCAGTGGCCGGGATGCCCTTGCCCCGCAGCCGCAGTCGGCTGCCGGAATCGGTCGCCGGCGGCACCCGCAGCATCACCTTGCCGTCCAGGGTCGGGGCCTCGAACTCCGTGCCGAGGGCCGCCTCGGTGACGGTTACCGGCGCCTCGAGATGCACGTCCCGGCCCTCGCGTCGGAAGAGCGGGTGCGGTCGCACGCGGACCCGCGCGATCAGGTCGCCGGGCGGCCCCCCGTTCGCGCCGGGGCCTCCCTTGCCGGCGAGGCGGATGCGTCCGCCGTCGTCGACGCCCGGCGGAATGCGGATCGTCAGGGTCTGGCTGCGCGGGGTCTCGCCGGGTGCATCGGCGCGCTGGAGCGAGACACGCTGCTCGCAGCCGAGCGCCGCCTCGACGAAGTCGAGCTGGATCTCGGTCTCGAGGTTGGCGCCGTGCCGCGGACGGGGTCCGCCGCGGGGGCTGCCGCCTCCGGCACCGAAGAGGTTCTCGAACAGGCTGCCCAGATCGGAGAAGCCCTCGGGATCGCCCGTCGTGAACGTGAAGCCCCCACCCGGAAAGCCCCCGAAGCCCTGAGCGGACGCGGCGCGTGCGCGTTCGGCGTCGAAGTTCGGGTCGAGCACGATGTCGCCGAACTCGTCGTACGCCGCGCGTCGCTCCGGGTCCGACAGCACGGCATGCGCCTGGCCGATCTCCTTGAAGCGCTCCTCGGCCTGGGGGTCGTCGGGGTTGCGGTCGGGATGCGACTCCTGCGCGCGCTGCCGATACGCCTTCTTGATGGCGTCGGCGTCGGCGTCCCGGGGTACGCCCAGCACGTCGTACAGGCTGCGTCCGTTCGATCCGCTCATGTGGGGGCTGCATCCTCCTGGGCTGGCTCGCGCGAAGAGCGGGCGGACCTGCCGCGCGCGGGCGGTTGGCGAGCAAACCTAGGCACCCCAGGGCTCGCAACAAGGGGCGGGATCCAGCGCTGGCCTCGCGTCGCGGGCCGGTCCCCCTCGGGTATCCGCTGCCCGTCCGCTTGACGGCTCCGCGCGTTCAGGCCGCGAGCAACGCTTCGAGGGCCCGTCGGCGATCCGTGTCCGTCCCCACGGCCACGGTCCCGCCTGTCGTGCGAATGGCCGCGAGCCAGGGCGGGTCGTCCGCGGCGCCGTCCGGCCCGGCCAGCAGCAGCGTGTGGGCTGCGGCCGCGAACTCCTCGGCGTAGCGGGGGGGACGGATGTCGCGCTCGCAGCGGGCGACCAGTGGATCCGGACCGGACCGTCCGGGTTGCCGGTCCGCCGTCTCGAGCTCCGCCAGCCACGCGGCGCGTCCGGTCGGGCCGGTCGGGGAGGGCAGCGCGCCGCCGCCCGCGAACCCGCGGCCCGGAAGCAGCAGGCTGGCCTCGATCTGCGCGCTGCGGGCGCCGGCGAGCAGCAGTGCCACATAGGCGCCGATGCCCGCGCCCGCCAATCGCACGGGCCCGTCGGAGGCGAAGCAGGCGAGCACCGTGTCGGCGTCCGCGG
>JANQSB010000204.1 GCA_028284295.1 Myxococcota bacterium
GCCCTAGGCCGATTCGCTTGCTTCTCCAACCAAGCCGCGTAGCTCTTGCCGGCGGCGGCGTCGCGACCCGTCAGAGCGACGTGGCGGACGGCGGCGACCGGGACGTTCTGGGTCTCGGTACTGCCGCGCTTCCAGAGCCGGAGCTCGTCGGCTTCGAGCTTGGAGACATAGCCGTCCACGGTGGAGCCGTCGTCGAGGGTGAGGGTGACGTCGCCGCGGTAGTTGAATGCCACCCCGAGCGCCTCGGGGCTCGCCGGTGCCTCCCAGCCCTGGGTCGGGCCGTCCTCGGCGCCGGTGTCGAAGGGGGTGAGCTCCTTCTCCTCTGCGGGCGCTTCGACCCGCGGGCCGAAGAGGGTGGCGCGGATCATCGACGCCATCCCGCGCAGCGACGAGAAGGCCTCGTCCACCGCGCTCGCCTCGAAGCCGCTGTGCACCATGCAGTTCTGACAGGCGGGGTTGCCGCTGGCGTGGCCGTAGTCGGCCCACTTGGTGCTCTGCATCAGCTCGTCAAAGGACTCGGCGTAGCCCTCCTGGAGCAGATAGCAGGGCTTCTGCCAGCCGAAGACGTTGTAGGTCGGGTTGCCCCACGGCGTGCATTCGTAGCTGCGCGATCCCGCGAGGAACTCGAGGAAGAGCGGCGACTGGTTGAAGCGCCAGCTGCGCTTGCCCCGGTAGAGAAGCTTCTTGAAGAGCTGGCGGGTCTTCTCGCGGCCGAGGAAGTGCTGCTGGTCGGGGGCCTTTTCGTAGCTATAGCCCGGGGACACCATCATCCCCTCGACGCCCAGCTTCATCATCTCGTCGAAGAATTCCCGCGTGCGCCCGGCGTCGGCGTTGTCGAAGAGCGTCGTGTTGGTCGTGACCCGGAAGCCGCGGCGCAACGCCTCCTCGACGGCGCGGTAGGCCTTCTCGTAGGTGCCCTCGCGGCACACCGAGAGGTCGTGCTCCTGCTCCAGACCATCCATGTGAACGCTGAAGGTCAGGTAGGGCGTCGGCTTGAAGCGGTCGAGGTTCTGCTCGAGGATCAGCGCGTTGGTGCACAGGTAGACGAAGCGCCCCCGGGCGATGATGCCCTCGACGATCTCCTTGATCTCCGGGTGGAGCAGCGGCTCGCCGCCCGGGATCGCCACGATCGGCGCCGGGCACTCGTCGACGGCCCGCAGACACTCCTCGACGCTGAGCTGGGTCTTCAGGATGTTCGACGGGTACTGGATCTTTCCACAGCCCGCGCAGGAGAGGTTGCAGCGGAAGAGCGGCTCGAGCATCAACACCAGGGGATACTGGGCGTTGCGGCGCAGCTTCTGTCCGAGGACGTAGCTCGCGACCTTCCACATCTGGACAACGGGTACGGGCATCTTGGCTCCTGCGTCTATCGGCGTTCCAGATAACGTCCCAGCGCCATCACCGGGAAGATCTGTCGGTAGAGGTGGTAGTTGATGTAGAAATCGCCGGGGAACCCGGTGCCGGTGAACTCCGGCTCGTCCCACACGCCGTCGTCGCCCTGGGTCTCGGCGAGCCAGGCGACGCCGCGGTCGACGGACGCGTCGCGCTCGCCGGCGGCCAACAGGGTGATCAGCGCCCAGGCGGTCTGGGAGGCGGTCGAGGTGCCACGGCCGCGCCAGCTCGCGTCGTCGTAGGAGCGCAGGTCCTCGCCCCAC
>JANQSB010000211.1 GCA_028284295.1 Myxococcota bacterium
AACCTGCGCTTCGCCCGACGCCTCCTCGACCAGCAGATCGAGCTGTCTCCGGACCACACCCGCCTCCACGAGCTCTCCGCGACGGTCCACTACCTGAACGGCCGCTACGAGAAGGCACGCGAGTCCCTGCGCATCGCACGTCAGCTCGGCGCCCCGGGCTGGCGGGTCTCCTATCACGAGGGACTCATCGCGGAGGCCGAGAAGGACTACGAAGCTGCGGAGCGCGCGTACGCGGAGTGCCTGGACGAGCGCCCCGAGTTCGCGCCGGCGCGCTCGCGTCTCCGGGCGTTGGCCGTTCGGCCGCCGCCGAAGGTCGACGAAGAGGACTAGGCTGCGGATCCTGCTGGATCCACTCTCTGGGGCGAGTCGCGATCTCGCGTCGCTACGGAGACGCTCTGCAGAAGGCGAGCGCCCAGGCCGTTCTGCCCACGGCGATCAACAGGCAGACTCCCCCGACGGGTGAGAGCACGATGCCGGGCCCCGGATCGCTGCCGTAGATCTCGATGCCCCCCACGAAGAAGCCGAGGGGAAGCAGGAGACCGGCGAGCAAGAGCGAGGTCGATGCGAGACGCAGGCCGCGGCTGTCGTCCGGCCAGGCGAAGGGAAGGCTCGCGGCGAAACCGAGCTGGACCAACGCGAGCAGGACACCATGCGCGTGAGCCAATCTCCAGAGCAGTCGGCGCGTCTCGTAGCCGGAGTCGAGGAACCAGTGGACCTTGAACCCGTGCAACCCCTCCAGCACGAGGCCCAGCAGGGCGAAGCCGAAGAGCGCCCACCATCCGAAGACCAGGTGGCGACGCCGGGTTCGAAGCAGCAGGGCCTCGTTGGACTCGTCGGGGATCTCCGTCACGAAGCTCCTACTCCGCCAGGATGACGACCGGATCCAGACGTCGGCTCCGGATCCGGTCGAACTCACCCTGGATCAAAGCACCCTGGTCACCAATCAGCAGCGGCTTCGAGGGCGCCGGACGATCACCGTCGCTCCAGACCTCCAGGGCCCGGAGCCGTCCTACCTCCCGGGACACCTCCGAGCCGACGAAGTCGTAGTCGAAGTCGGCGAAGCCAGGCAGCTCCCGAAGGGAGCGGTATCCGATGAATCGCACCACGTCGTAGCTGTCGTCCAGCAGCTCGGCCAGATAGGCGCCCATCCACTCCGTCCCCGAAGCCTCGCGAGCCGGCGGCCAACCGTAGTGCCAGCCCGCGATGGCCCGTTGGCCCGCATCCCCTTCCAGGATCCAACGAACCGAGGCCGCGATCTCCCGCTCCTCCGGGCTCAGCTCCGGTGCAGGGATGCCGTACCAGGCCGCGAGCTTCTGGGAGGTCCAGTCCAGCGTCTGGTCCAGGTGGCACAGGTTGCACGCATTCGGCCGACCCGCCGCGATGCTCGTCGCCACGTTCGGGTTGTCCACGGTGTGGCTTCGTATCGCCTTCATCAACCCCAGCGTCGTGTGGGGCATGTGGCAGTTGTAGCAGTTGCTGCCGGGGGAACGAGCGGGGTGGTGCGTGTGTGCGGCCAGTCGGTCCACGGCTTCGTACTCCGTGTGGCACTGGACGCAGGCCCGATTCCCGCGCATGCCGGGTTGGAGCTGGTCGTCGGCCCACTCCTCTCTCGGCCGGGGATCGTCCGCGCTCTGGTGCATCACGTGACACGACAGACACGACAGGGTCCCCCGCTGATGGCAGGGGGTCTCCAGCATTCCGTTGTACTCACGACCGCTGACGCGGACCATGCCGTCCGGCCAGAAGCGTTGCTCGAAGAACCGGGGAGAGCTCTCGAGCTTCTGCTGGACCACGAGGGCGTCTTCGTCTGGCCCGTAGCGGAAGACATGGCGCGAGGCGTGCAGGTCGTCTCCCGGCCGATAGGCGAACCCGTCGCGATCGAAGGCCTGCCTGCTCCGGGCGTCACGGAGCTCGAAGACCGAATGGCACTGGCCGCAGACCTGCGACGACCTCTCGTGGGAGAGATCTTCGGGGTTGACGAGGGTCGGGTCGTCTTCCGATGAGAAGTGCTCCCGGTAGCGGTTCAGCGGGTTGCGATGGTCGGCCGCGTGACCCTGGGCGGGACCATGGCAGGCCTCGCAGGAGATGCCGAACTCCGCCACTCGTGAATCGTGACCCGACTCGGGCTCCCAGCGAGGCCGACCGCTGACGACGTGACACTGGATGCAGGTCCGGTTCCAGACGCCAGCGCGCATGTCCAGTCGCGAAGGGGGCGCGACGAAGATCGATCCGTAGGGCACCCATCGCCGCTCTTCGACGAGCCAGGTGAGGGGGAGCTTTCCGAGACTGCGCGCGTTCTCGGTCGCGAACCAGAACGCCTGCTGGTGGTGGGCGCCGGTCGAGAGCACCAGCTCGAGGGTGCGACTCTCCGCAGGCTCGGCGGAGCTCCTGGACCGAGGAGTCTCCATCTGCATGAAGAACCCCTCGCCTCCGCGGTAGAAGCGGAAGTCCCGACCGAAGTGGTGAACGGTCGCGTCGTCGAAGTCGGCGACGACGGAAGCCGTGGAAGGAACCTGGGTCATGGTGCGGTGGTGGGACGCGTGCCAGGTGTCGTAGTGGCGCGGGTGGCAGGCGCGACACCGGCCGGAGGAGACGTAGCCATCGTCCGCGACCGCGATCGGACGGTTCTCGATTCGTCCTTCCGCCGTCGGGCCACCGTTTCGTCGAAGCGAGCTCTTCCAGCCGGCACTCACGGCGACGGCGCCCGCCAGACCGACGATCAGCACCGCTCCCCAGGCAAGCCCGCCCAGAGGCTCCCTGCGCACCTGGCCCCAGACGAGTGCCAGTCCCGCGGACAGCACCAGCGCCAACAACGACAGGTCCAGGCTCATGTCGGTCCTACCGGGCGATCCGAAGCCTTCATCGCAGCCCCAGGCGTCGTCGAATCGCGCGCGCCTTGTCGGGCGAGCGCGGCTCCATCGCCGCCGCGATGCGCTCGAGATGGCGCCGGACCTCCGTGAATTCGCGACTCTGCGCGTGACTCCTCCACAGGGCGCTCATCGCGCCCTTCCCGTCGCCTTCGTCCGCGAGTGCCAGGCCGCGAAAGTAGTCGTCCCGGGCCTCGACGAAGAGCCGGGTACGCTCGACCCAGGCGGTGCGGTTCGGAGCGTCTGCTGCGAAGAGCGGCGCGATCTCCGCCGTACCGACCCGCTCGATCCAGGACAGCAGCCGCCCGTGCCGGACCGTGTCCCTGCGAGCCGTGAAATACGGTGCGCGGTAGACCACCAACGGGAGATCGTCGCGAGCGATCTCCGCACCCGCTGCGAACTCCCGGAGCTGAGCGGGCGACGCGATCGCAGAGCCCGCGAGCATGACGGGCGTGTACAGCTTGTGATGGTGCAGCACCGATCGCTTCGGCAGCGCCGACGGATCGCCACCCCAACGTGAGAGCCCGAGCTCGAGGCTGCCTCGTCGGGAGCCGACCAGTCCCACGACCGGCGTGTCGATGACGAAGTCGCCCACGAAGGCCCAGGCGTCGGGAAACACCGAGAGGAAGGTCCCGACGATGGACTGCAGGGTCGGCTCGTCGAGCTGATGGAGCGGGAGCCATTGGCAGAACAGCCCGTCCGGGGCGAGTCGATCGCGGATGGCTGCGAAGTGCTCGGCGGTGTAGAGCGTACCCGCTCCGTCGCGGCCCGGATGGAAGAGGTCGCCGACGATGACGTCGAAGTGCTCCGGGCTCGTACGGGCGAAGCGTCGCGCGTCGGCGACGACGAGCTCGACCCGCGGACTGCTCGAGACGACGGCGCCGGTGTTCTCGAAGAGGGGGAGCATCTCGAAGACCTCGGGCAGCAGCTCGACCCCCGTCAGATCGACCTCGGGATGCTCGAGCGCGCCCTTCAGGGTCGCGCCCGTTGCGACACCGAGGAAGGCGGCGTTGCGAGGCGCGTCGTGGAGCAACAGGGGCAGCAGGCCCTGGCGGCTCCCGAGGATTCCCGTTCCGGTCCCGCCCATCTGGAAGCGACCGTTCACGCGCAGGCGCCGCTCGCCGTCCGCGAGCTCGACGACGGCGACGGATGCGAGAGCGCCTTCTCGCCAGGCCAGCAGCGACTCGCCCTCCCGATGGAGCTCCTGGGGCAGGGACGTCGGCCGGAAGAAGCAGAGCAGGAGGACCACCGCGGCCCACGCCCAGCGTCGCGCCAGCAACAGGTAGCCGGAGACGATCGCAGCGAGGACCACCGGCGCCCCGAGCACGGGCAGGGCGAAGACGCCGACCAGCGGAGGAGCCATCGCGGCGCCGAGCGTGTTGATCGCCGCGGAGCGCCCCACGCCTCCATCCCGCCGCCGCGCGGCCTGGACCAGGTGCGAGAAGGTCGCCCCCATGAAGGCGGTCGGAAGGAGGAAGACGAACGAAGCGACGAAGAGCTCGGCGAAGGCGACCGCCGCAGGAGAGTCGCCCAGCGCGCCGCGCGCGAGCCGGTAGAGCGCCACCTCGAAGTAGAGCCCCAGCCCCCCGACCATGCAGCTCGCCGCGATCGCGGTCAGGAGTCGCCGGAGGGTCGGCTCGACGCGGGTCGGGCGCGCCCAGCGCTGGTAGGCCGCCGCTCCCGCCGCCGTGCCGGCGAGATACAGGCTGAGCACCACCGCGAACGAGTAGATGGAGTTCTCGAAGACCCGGGAGAGGATGCGGATGCCGAGCGATTCGTACGCGATCCCCAGGCATCCGGTCGCGAGCCAGAAGAGGGGCAGCCCGCGGACCCCCCTTCCCCACCTGTCGAGCGCGCTACGAGAGGCTGCGCCCGGACCGCGCGACTCCTCGCGGGGCCGATCCCGGTTCCATGCAAGAGCGAGCAGACCTGCAAGTCCCGCGCAGATCAGGTTCAGCGCCGCGAAGCCGATCACCGAGGCCCGGATCCCGAGCCAGGGCAACGCGAGGTACGCCGCCGTGATCGTACCCGCGACGGCGCCCAGGCTGTTGGCCGCGTAGAGCCCGCCGACGTGTCGCCCGGGCTCTCGCGCGACGACGAATCGCTCCATGGCCGGCAGCGTCGCTCCCATGGCGAAGGTCGCCGGCAGCAGGGTCACGAGCGGGATCGCGAAAGCCACGGTCCACTGGCGCATCGCGCTGCCCGTATCGATGCCGACCCAGCGCGCGCCCACGGCCTCGGAAGCCGGAATCAGCACGAGCGTGGCCAGGGCCCAGAGCCCGATCAGCGCTTCCAGCGCGACGTACCACAGGTCGGGCCGCGGGCTCGCGCTGATCCGGCGGTCCAGGGCCAGGCTCCCCAGCGACAGCCCTGCGAAGATGGCGCTGACCACCGCCAGGACCCCGGGCAGCTCGTGCCCCAGGCCGAGCGCGAACGCCCTGGCCCAGACGATCTGGTACCCGAGCCCCGCGGCGCCGGAAAGGAAGAAGAGCCCGTAGAGAAAGAGGCGCGTAGGCGAAAGCGACAAGCGAGACTCCCTATATCATTGCCGCTGCGCCGGGTCGGGTTCCCCCGAACGGGTACGGCGCGAAGCCAGGCGAGACCCGGCGAGAGAGGGAACTCGGGGGGGCTCGTCGGCAATCCGTCTGCGAAGGGACCTCGAGACCTCTCCAAGCCCAAGCCAATCCCAAGCTCGGGCCCCGGCCCCGGCCCAGCCCCCGCCGCGAAAGGACTCCGGTGACTGGAATCCACGGCCCTCGCAGCTCGTCGGGCTCGTCGTTGCTGCGGGCAGCGGGTCTCCTCGCCGTCGCCGGCGGCCTGGTGAACGCCGTGTCGGACTACATGCTGCAGGGGGGACTCGCTCCACGGGCCGCGGTGAACACCTTCGAGTACCTCCCGCAAGCGCCGTTCGATCTCGTCCTGCTCGGCAGCGTCCTCGGCAATGCGGCGCTTCCCTTCTGGCTGCTCGGGTTCTGGCCGGTCTACGTCGCTCTCGCGCCTGCCGGCCGCTGGCTCGCACTGCCTCCGGTCTTCCTCCTGGGCTACGCGTTCTCGATCTTCCCGGGCTACCACGGCTCGTATGCCCTGTACGCCGCGGGCTTCCAGGCCGCCGATGCAGCGGTAGCGTCGGAGGCACTGACCCTGATGGTCGAGCGCATGCACGCGTTCCACGGAGCGCAGCGGGCACTGATCGGGGCGACCGTGCCGATCGGATCCCTGTGGTTCGCCGTGCTCGTGCTGCTCGGGCGCACCCGATACGCGCGGTGGATGGTCCTGTCGACCCCCCTGCTCGCTCCGCTGCTCCAGCCCTACATCGAGATGTTGCCGGCTCCGTTCGGCGGCATCGTTCGGCCGGCCTGGGGAACCCTCTTCTTCAGCGCGTTCTTCCTGCTGGCGACCCTCGTGACGTGGAACGTGCAACCCGGTGCCGACCCCCGAAACGAGGAGAGCGATTCATGACCGACCCCCGCGCCATCTACGCGGATGCCTCCTTCGTGGAGGGGTACATCCAGAACGGCCCCCCCGCCTTCATGCCGGGCCACGCTGGAGTGCTCCAGATGGCTGGCATCCTGCTGCGCGAGCGCGCGCCCGCGCACGCGCACGTGCTGGTCGTCGGGGCCGGCGGTGGTCTGGACACCCGGGCGCTCGCCCAGGCGGAGCCGGGCTTCCGCTTCACGGGAGTCGACCCGGCACCACCGATGCTCGAGCTGGCCCGGAGCATGATCGGCCCCGAGCTCGCGCCCCGGGTCGAGTGGATCGAGGGCACGGTCGAAGACGCGCCACTCGACCCGTTCGACGCGGCGACCTGCATCCTGGTGCTGGGTGTGATGCCGGACGACGGCTCGAAGCTCTCGACCCTGCGCGAGATCCGCCGGAGGCTGAAGCCCGGCGCTCCCTTCGTGCTGGTCGATCAATGTATCGACCGCTCGGCGCCGGACTTCGAACGCAGGCTGGAGCGCTATGCCGCCTACGCCAGCGCGTCTGGCGTCGATCCCGAAGTCGTCGAGAACGCGAGGAGCCACATGCGCACGAACCCCGGACTCGTCGGATTCGAGCGCGAGGAAGCGCTGTTGGACGAGGCCGGCTTCCGAGACCGGGAGCTCTTCTACCTGGGGATGGCCTGGCGCGGATGGATCGCCATCGCCTGAAGGCCGGATGAGTCGGAACTCGAAGCCTCCCACCGGCACTGGACCTTCGAGCCGGCGCCGTGCGAGACGCCGGCTCGTACCTTCGGGGGGCGGAGAAGAGTGGGAGACGAATCGGGGCGCGCTTCGACCGTTCCCCAGGACCACCTGGGAACGAGCGCCCAGGCCTCGTTGCGCGTGCACCTGCTTGCGGGGCTGCCCACCGAGGGGGTCCGGCGAGCATTCGACCGGGCGCATCACACGATGCCGATCGTGCCCCTGGACGCGCTGGCGGACATCGCCGTCGGAGACGCCACGCGTCTCGGCGTCCTGCTCCCGCCCTTCGTCGAGCCCTCCCAGATCGTCGAGAGCTGGGAGCAGTGCGAGTTCCTGCCCTACCGCTTCGGCCGCCCCGCGCACGTCGCGGGCATCTCGACCTTTCTCGACGTCGACCACCTGGACGATCATCTGGCATCCGCCGACGCCCTCTCACTTCGAGGCTGGGGACGCTGCGATCTCGACGGACGCACGGTCGCCGACATCGTGGTCGGACAGATCGAGTCCGCGACGCAGCTGGTGGTCGTCGGCGGGGGTCGCCTCACCGACGCGCTCGCGCGCCGTCTCGAGGTGCTCAACCCGGGCGCCTCCCGCGTTCGCCTCGACGGCGATTCGGGCCCCGACCCGACCGAGCTGGCGCTCGCGCTCGGCTGGGAAGCGATTGCCGACGGACTCCCCGAGGCGGACACGGACGCGCCCCGATCCGTTGCCGTCGTTCCGCAGTGGCTGGAGCTGCTGCGCGGAGAACGCGCCCCGGCGCCCGAGTCGAACCTGCTCCTCTACCGTCGCGCGCGTCCCTTCGATCCCGCTCGTCTCTCTGCATGGCTCGCCGAACCACCCGCAGAGCTCGTCCGAGGCAAGGGCCATGTCTGGCTCGCGAGCGCGCCCGACCAGAGCTTCGGCTACTCGTGCGCCGGGACGGTGCATCGCCTGTTCGAGGCCGGTCGCTGGTGGGCGAGCCATGCGAGCGGTACCTGGCCGCGCTGCCCGACAGAGCGCCGGCGCCTGCTCGAGCGATGGCATCCGCGCTTCGGCGACCGACGCCAGGAGCTCGTATTCCTCGGGGTCGACCTGGACCCCGACCGCTTGTTCGCCGGCCTGGACGCCTGCCTCCTGCCGGAGAGCGCTCTCGACTGCGCGCTGGCTGCCGCGCGGATGCAGGCCCCGGAACCGTGGACAGCGCCGCCGACGAGGCTCCACTGATGCTCGACTGGCTCGTGATCGGCGGTGGACCGCACGGTGTCCATGCGGCCCTTCGTCTGATCGGGGAGGCGGATGCGCCGCCCGAAGGCGTCCGCATCCTGGACGACGAGCCGCGTCTGCTGATGCGGTGGCGCCGCTGCACCCGCAACACCGGCATGGAGTTCCTGCGCTCACCCGCAGTCCACCACATCGACCTGTCTTCCGCCTCGCTCCACCGCTTCGCGAAGCGGCGGGGACGACGAATGGAGAAGCCCTTCACGCGTCCCTACTTTCGCCCCGCACTCGATCTGTTCGATCTCCACTGCGACGACGTGATCGAGCGCAACCAGCTCCAGGACCTTCACGTCCGAGGCCGCGCGTCCGGGCTCGATCTCCAGGGCGAGGGGGTACGGGTCGAGTACCAAGAGATGAACGGGGACCGGACCGAAGCGATCGGGGCGCGGCGCGTGATCCTCGCCATCGGTGCCCCGCAAGAGCCGGAGTGGCCCGACTGGGCGCGCGAGGCCGTCGCTTCCTTGGAGGCGAGCAGTGGGGGGCACGCCGAGCGCATCCGGCACGTCTTCGACCCCGGCTTCGAGCTCGTGGACGACCCGGCCGAGCGCGCCATCGCGGTGGTCGGCGCGGGCATCTCGGGCGCCCAGGTCGCGCTTCGGCTGGCCCGCGAGGGCCGACGCGTGTTCCTGATCTCACGGCACGCGCTTCGGGTCGAGCAGTTCGACAGCGACCCGGGCTGGCAGGGGCCGATGAACATGGGTGGCTTCGCACGCCTCGACGACCCGAACGAGCGTCGCGAGGAGATCCGGGCAGCACGACATCGCGGATCGATGCCGCCAGAGGTTCACGCGGCCCTGCGGAGCGCCGTCGCGGACGAGACCATCGAGCTGGTCGAGGAAGCCGAGGTCGAATCGGCCCGCGTCGAGGGCCAGCAGGTCTCGCTCGAGCTCGGTCGGCACGGCATCCGAGTCGACCGCGTCCTGCTCGCAACCGGCTTCCCGGGCCACCGCCCGGGAGGCGCCTGGCTCGACGACGCAGTCGATACCTTCGAGCTTCCCTGCGCCGCATGCGGCTATCCCATCGTGGACCGCGGCCTGCGCTGGCATCCGCGGCTGCTCGTGACCGGGGCCCTCGCCGAGCTCGAGCTCGGGCCCGTCTCGCGCAACCTGTCGGGCGCGCAGCGAGCGGGCGATCGAATCGTGGCCGTCGCCAAGCAGGCCCAGCAGGGCTGAACCGCCGCCCGGCCACGGGGCCCCGAGCACCGACCGGTCAAGAGACCGCGCCGGCGTGCCGACCCGACACGGAATGGAATCCCTGCTCGGCCTGGGCGTCGCCGTGATGATCTTCGCGGACGCCGTCGTGGGTGTGCGCCTGCTGGCGCTCGCGTGCCGCACCCGCGCATTGCCGGAGCTGGGCCTCGGCGCATCGCTCGTTCTCCTGGGGGCGCTGGGATACCCCCTCTCGATCGCGGCCCGCAGCGGCGCGGCCGGATCCCCTGGAGCCGACGAGGTCCTGCTGGCGACCGCCATGGCCTGTCAGAACCTGGGCTGTGCGGCCATGGCCCTGGCGACGGTCGCCACCTTCCGTCCGATGGAGACCACCGCCCGCTCCGCGGCCGCGGTGCTCGCGGCGATGTTGGTGGGCAGCTGGGTCGTCCAGCTCGCGACCGGGG
This sequence comes from Myxococcota bacterium, assembly GCA_028284295.1. GTDB lineage: Bacteria > Myxococcota_A > UBA9160 > UBA9160 > UBA4427 > JAJDAN01. The sequence goes on from JANQSB010000211.1 coordinate 9,918, forward strand.
ACTTCGCGAGCCGGCCCGGTGCCTCTGCCGCGTACTGGGTGGGACTCGCCGGGCGCGCCCTGCCCTTCCTGTGGTCCGCCGCAGAGTCCTGGCGCTACCACGCGGTCCTCGTTCGACGCCTGCGCATCGGCCTGAGCGACGCCGCCGTCACCGATCGCTTCCGACTGTGGGCGCTCAGCGCCTCGGGTGTGGTCTGCGCGTTCGCGGTCTTCACCCTGGGAATCTGGAGCGGGGTGGACGTGGCCGCATCGGCCTGGGTGCTGGCCCCGACCTCTCTGGCCGGCTGCGTCTCCGGCGTCACGCTGTGGCTGGCCTTCCTGCCGCCGGGCTGGTACCTGCGCCGGCTCCGGCCGACGCGGACCGGCTGAACCCCGCTAGCAGTCGCCCTCCTCGACCCAGCGACCGGCAGGCCCGCAGCTCATCCGCTGCTCCGACATGCACGCGATCGCCCCTTCGGTGAAGCGCTGCCCCTGGTAGGCGCAGACCGCGGCGAGCTCGATGTCCTGCTCCTTGGCGACGTGTGCCCGGACGGCGTCTTCGGGCAGGTTGGCGTGCAGGGTCATGCAGCCGCTGCCCGACGCGACGACCGCGGCGAGAGAGAAGAAGACGAGGAACGAGAGGTTGGAAGCACGCACGTGCTCTCCTTCTGGACCGGGCGCGTGGGTGGGTGTCTCCCCTGGTATACGAGCCGGCGCCGTGGAGATTGCACGCGTCGTCGCGACTTGCCTCTCCACTCCCCGAATCCCCCAGGGGCCGGCGCAGCGAGCGCACTCCGGTGTGACCGCACCGCGCGAACTATGCGAGGATGGCGCGGGGGCCAACAGCTGCTGCGGCTGTGCGGTTCTGGCGCGTGATCGGCGACCCGCCTGGTCGACACCCTACTCGGAGCTGCTCACGTCCATGACCTTCTCGTTCCGCCCACCGGCGACCTCTGAGCGGATCGGGCTGGGATCCGGACCCGCGACCCCGTGACGCACCCGCGAACCCGCAGGGTCGGGATCCCCCTCCTGATCGCCGCGCTCCTCGTCCTCGGCGCGGGAGGCGTTCGAGCAGGCGATGACAACCGGGGCGCCCTGTGGGCCGTCAACCAGGCGACGGTTCCGCTCTCGGAGCGCTTCGAGTTCCATGGCATGCTCCAGAATCGCTGGGTCAACGACCTCGAGACCTACGAGCGCACGGTGTTCCGTCCCTGGCTCAGCTTCGACTGGACGGACCAGGTCGAGCTGGCCGCAGGCTACGACCGGCACGAGTTCAAGGATACCGACGACGAGAACCGCGCCTGGCAGCGGATCGCGTACCGCTACGACTTCGGCGCACCCGCGCTCTTCACCCACTTCTGGCTCGAGGAACGCTTCTTCGAGGGGGGCGCGCGGGTCGCCTGGCGCGGTCGCTTCCAGATCGGCGGCGATCTCGACCTGCCCCACGACTTCGGGCTGCTCCTGCGCAACGAGTTCTTCGTCGACTTCAACGAGACCTCCCGGATCCGCCGCAGCGGGCTCGGAGAGAACCACCTGTACGCGGGCCTGAACTACGACATCACCGCCTGGCTTCGTTTCGACCTGGGCTACCTCATGCAGTATCGGGACCAGAACAACCGGGACGACCTCTTCGACCACACGGTGTTCACGGGATTCTCCGCGCGCACGCCTTCGCTCGGTCTCGGCGACTGACGAAGACACCGCTGGCTTCGTACCCGTCTACGGGGCGGAAACCCCGGCTCTTCCGGCCGGGCCCGGCCCGGGCATCCCGTCCGAGCTGGTGAGCCGCGTCGCTCAGCGCGCCCGCCGCAGCACGGCGACACAGACCCATGCGAGCAGCGCCAACGCCGACGGCCCCGGCTCGGGCAGCGTCATCGTCTCGATCGAGAACTGGATCGAGTTTCCGGTCGACACCTCGTAGCTTCCGAAAGGGCCCACGAAGTCGTCGGGATCGGGCGGAGTCGTGGGCGGCGTGCCGGGCAGATTGCCCGCGCCGACGAAGAGGCTGTCGTCACCCGCCATGAGGATCGTCCCGCGCTGGTCGGCGTTGCCCACCAGTCCGCCGCGGAACTCGAACTGGTCGAAGCCGGCCGTGTCGCTCAGCGTGAGGAAGTGGTGTGGGGTGCCGGGCGTGTTGGGGTTGTCGGTGGTCGTGAAGTCGAAGCCGCCGGCGGACACCGCCATCTCGAAGAAGGCAGACGGGTTGTCCTGCGCGCGAAAGCTGTCGACGTTGCCCCCGGCGAACGCATCCACGAGGTCGCTGTCGAACTCGATGAAGCCGGTGACCGACTCTCCGGCGAGCAGCTCCAGCGTCCCTGCGGCAGCGGTGACCTCCCCGGTGAAGAAGAACTGGATGGGATCGGCGCGGGTCTCGGCGGCATGCGCTCCCAGGAGTCCCAACCAGCAGACGGTGGCTGACAGTCGCAGGAGCTTCCGACCCATGGCGCCATGCTACCCGGGCGCCAGGTCGGCTTCGAGGGCTCGTTGCGGAGGCATCGCCGCCCCGCGCTCACGCGAGGATCGGCAGGATCGCCTGGGCAAGCGCCGTCAGGTCGGGTCCCTCGGATCGGCCGAGCTCCTCGAGAACGGGACGCAGCTTCTGGGGATCGACCTTCGTCGGTGTCGCCCCGCCCGGCGCCTGCGGGTCTTCGCGCTCGCTCTCGCGCGCTTCGGCGGGTGCATCCGAAGCGAGCGTCAGCCGGTCGCGTCGGCCGTGGGTGCGCCGGGCGACGAGCGATTGATGGAGACAGGCGCGGCCGAGCAGCACGGCCACGACGTTGGCACCTCGGGCGGGGCCATACCGCACCACCGTCCCGCCGAGGGGCTGTCTCAAGACCGTGAGCTGCCCCAGCTGATCCGCGCCCAGCCATCCCAGCACGCCGCCCACCAGGCCGCCCAGCGCGCTGCCGGCGAGCAGGCTCGTGCCTCCGACCGCCAGGTCGAGCGCGCCCCCCGTCGCCGCCCCGGCAGCAGCGCCCGCGGTGACCAGATCGCGCCGACGCAGCCCGAAGACGAGCCAGGTCTCGCGATCGAAGAGGTCGTCCTCGAGCAGCGCTCGCACCGTGGCGTCCTCGACGGCCTGGGGCTCTTCGACGTCGAGATCGTGGAATTCGTAGATCGTCTCCACCGCGCTGCGGGCGCGTCGCTCGATCCGGCGCAGCTCGCTCTGGAAGCGGTTCTCGAGCGCTTCGCGATGTGCCTCCGCGTCCCCGTCCCGGTCGATGCGTTCTTCGACGACCAGGGTCGTGGCGTCGGCGAGCTGCGCAGCGATCTCGACGGCGGCTCGCTCGCGACGCGCTGCGCGGTCGTCCCCCAGCACCTGGGCTGCGCGGCGGAGAGCGTCCCGGAAGTCCTCCTCGAGCTCCCCGAAGGCGTGAAGGAGGTCGAGCCGCTTGTCGAACTCGGCGTCGAGCGCGTCGAAGACGCGCACGGCCCGGAAGTACTGGCCGAGCGCAGCACGCCACTCGTCCAGGTAGTCGGCGTCGCCGATCGGATTGATGACCGCGAGGCTCGGCCGCCCGGTCCACCGGAGCACCTCCATCTCGGCCTCGTACTCGGCGCCGTACGGCACCGAGCCGTCGACCACGTAGAGGATCCCGGCGCCCCCGACGATCGGCGTGAGCAGCTCGATCTCGTCGGGGAAGCGCTCGCGGTGTCCGGGTGCGGCGACGAAGCGCTCGACGAGGGCCGGGCGGCCCGCCGCCGAGCTGCCTTCCCGCTCGGCTTCGTCGCGCAGCCAGGCCAGGACGGCGCGGGCGCGCTGGAAGCCGGGCGTGTCGACGAGCTCGTAGAGGATCTCGCCGTCGATCCGCATCGGGTAGCGGGTCGCCCGCGTCGTGGTACCCGGGTCGGACGAGATGGCGATCCGGTCGTCCTGGGCGAGGGTCGCCACCAGGGTCGACTTGCCCTTGTTCGGATGCCCCACCACCGCGAAGACGGGGGTCTCCCGGGCAACCTGCGTCACGTGGCGGACCCCCCGTCGTCGCCTTCCGACTCGAGTGTGCCAGCGAGCATGGCCACCGGAGGAAGGTCGGTCGTGCAGAAGAGCCACGGGTCGCCGATTCGGGCGAGGTGACGTCTCCAGGTGCGCTCGCTGTCCGCGCTGGCCTGGACCAGCCCGACCACGATGTCGCGGTCGTCGCCCAGCTGGCGGCGCAGCTCGGTGAGGAAGTCCGCGAGCTCGAGCACGGGCGGCTCGAAGCCGCGCACGACGACCGCCACCGGTCGGTCCGTCGTCCGGGCGAGCTCCGCGGCCCGGACGGCAGCCGCGCGGTCCTCGCTCGGCGCGAGCCGACCGCCCGCCGCCAGCAC
>JANQSB010000214.1 GCA_028284295.1 Myxococcota bacterium
GATGGCGACGGAGGGTGATCACTCGCCGCCGGGTGTCCGCGATGCGCTCGCGCAGGCCGGGGCCGATCTCGCCCCCAACGCGAGGCGCTCGCCCGCCTCGCGAGCGCCGACGCGGAGTGGGTCTCCGACCCGGACCGCCTCCACCTGCGCGAGAGCCAGAACCGGCTGGCCCGCCATCTCGAGATCCTCGAAACCGTGCGCGAACGCGCGGTGGTCGCCCAGGACCAGCTGACGAGCCATCTCGCCGAGGAGCTCAACTCGCGCATGTACGTGCTCTCGCTGGTCGCGGCGATCTTCCTTCCCCTGGGCTTCCTGACGGGCCTGCTCGGCATCAACGTCGGCGGCATCCCGGGCGCAGAGAATCCCGGCTCGTTCGGCATCTTCGTCGTCGGGCTCGTGGTGCTCGTCGCACTCGAGCTGTGGTACTTCCGCCGGCGTCGCTGGCTCTGAGGACGCGCGCGCGGATGCGCGAAGTACCCCGGACCGTTCGCAACAAGGCGCGTTCCCTGGGCCAGGAGGCCTGGCTGGACGCGCTGCCCGAGCTCGTCGGATCGCTCGAGCGCGAGTGGTCGATCACGGTGGGCCGCACCCTCGAAGGCGGCACCGAGGCCTTCGTCGCGGAAGCGGTGCAGGAAGACGGCTGCGAGGCCGTGCTCAAGCTGCTGATCCCGCGCACGAGCGACGATGCCCGGCACGAGATCGAGTTCCTGCGACGAGCCGATGGGGACGGCTGCGCACGGCTGCTCCGCCACGACGTCGGCCGCAGCGCGCTCCTGCTCGAACGACTGGGCACGCCACTGTGCGACCTGGAGCTGCCGTTGACGCGCCGCCTGGAGATCCTGTGCGACGCGTGCAAGCGGATCTGGCGACCGGCCCCGGACGCGAGCTTCCGCACCGGCGCCGAGAAGGGTCGCTGGCTCGCGAGCTTCGTGGCGGACAGCTGGGAACAGCTCGGGCGCCCCTGCTCGGAGAGTGCGGTCGCCTACGCGCTCGCGTGCGTCGAGCGCCGCATCGCGGCGCACGACGACGAGCGCGCCGTGCTGGTGCACGGAGACGTCCATCAGTGGAACGCGCTCGCCCTGCCCCAGGGCCCCGATGCCGGATTCAAGCTGATCGACCCGGACGGCCTGCTGGCCGAAGCCGAGTACGACCTGGGGATCCTGATGCGCGAGGACCCGGTGCCGCTCCTGCAGGGCGACCCGTACGAGCGGGCGCGAAGGCTCGCGGCGTGGACCGGGCGCGACGCCACTGCGATCTGGGAGTGGGGGGCCATCGAGCGCGTCTCGACGGGACTCGTGGCGACTCGAATCGACCTGCAGCCCGAGGCACGCCAGATGCTCGAGGCCGCCGACCTCGTGGCCCGGCGCTGAACGAACGCCTCGGACGGACACGGTAGACTGGCCCGGCGGACGAAGCGGAAACCGGACGGAGGGATCGGGCATGAGTCGGCTCGAGATCGCCCAGCGGTGGTTCACCCGGAAGTCGATGTCCGATGGCGTCACCTTCCTGACCGAGCCCCGGGTCCACCCGCTCATCCGCTGCAACATCTGGCACGTCCGCGGTCGCGACCGCGACCTGCTGGTGGACACGGGGCTCGGCGTCGCCTCGCTCCGGGACGAGATCGCCGACCTGTGCGACCGGCCCGTGGTCGCCGTCGCGACACACGTGCACTACGACCACGTCGGCAGCCTGCACGAGTTCGACGAGCGCCGGATCCATGCCCTCGAACGCGACCAGATGGCCGACTACCGGGAGTTCCAGTGGCTGCGGCGCGAGGACTTCCCTCCCCCGATCCTCGAGGAGCTGTCCGCCATGGGCTACCCGATCGAGAGCGAGCTGCTGATCGAGGCCCTGCCCGCGCCGGACTTCGACCCGAGCACCTGGCGGATCGCGTCCACCGAGGCGACTCCGATCGAGGAAGGCGAGGTCCTCGACCTGGGCGACCGCCACTTCGAGGTGCTCCACCTGCCCGGCCACTCGCCCGGGAGCATCGGGCTGTGGGAGACGGCGACGGGCATCCTGTTCTCGGGCGACGCCATCTACGACGGCGTACTCCTGGACAACCTTCCGGAGAGCGACCTGGCCGCGTACGCGCGCACGATGAAGCGGCTGCGGGAGCTGCCCGTCGAGGTGGTCCACGCCGGGCACGAGCCCAGCTTCGGGCGCGCCCGCATGGTGGAGCTCGTGGACGGCTACCTGGCTTCCCGGGCCTAGAGACGGCTGCCCCTGGGGTGCCGCGTCCCGACTGTCGGGCAGGCGACGTCCCGATTTCAGCGCGGCGCGAATCCTCCGATGAGCAGGGGGAACACGCAGGGAAGCCCGACCGTGGAGAAGATCAAGGACGCGCTCGGCCAGCTGAGGGACAAGGTCGCCTCTCTCGAGGAGCGTCTGGCGCCGCCCGAAGTCCAGCCGGTGACCGTCGTCGACCCCGACTACGAGCCCGTCGGCGACGAGGACGGGGACCACCCGGCCTCCGGCAGCGAAGCCGAGACCCGGCACTATCGTCGGCTCGCACGCGAGGGCGGCTACCGCTTCTGCGAGGCGGGCGACCTGCTGCCGCTGCTCGACGTCTCGCTCTCCCAGCACTTCACCCGCGAGTGGCAGGACAAGGAGCGGGTGCTGCCCATCCTCCTGGAGGAAGGAACGCTGCTGGTCGCCAGCGACGCGCCCGGGCGCGGTCAGCGTCGCCTGCGGCGACGAACGGGGGCCAGCGAGGTCGAGTACCGCGTCGTCACGCCCACTGCCTTCCGACGCATCCGCTGGGCCATCGACCTGGGGGAGCTGCCGCGAATCGTCAGTCCCGAGGCCGATACCGAGGGGGAGGACGATCTCCTCAGCCACGACCTGCGCGCCGGCGCGCGCAGCGTCGCCCTCTTCGAGTCGGTGCTGGTGGACGCGGTGGGGGCGCGGGCCTCGGACCTCCACCTGGAGATGCAGCCCCGCGGTACGCGCTTCCGCATCCGGGTCGACGGCGACCTGCGCGTCCTCGACCACTACGACCTGTCCGAAGCCGACGCCCGGGCCGTGGCCCGGGTGGGCAAGGTTCGCGCCGGCCTCGACATCGCCGACAGCCGCACGGCGCAGAGCGGCCAGTTCGAGACCCTGGTCGGCGGGCAGAGCTTCTTCGTGCGGGTGCAGACCCAGCCCACGATCCACGGCGAGAACCTCATCATGCGACTGCTGCCCCAGGACACGAGCCTGCAGTCGATCGAGGTGCTGGGGTTCACGGCCGAGGCCGAGGAGCGCTACCGGCGCCTCCTCAGCAACCCGGGAGGTCTCGTCCTGGTCGTGGGACCGACCGGCTGCGGCAAGACGACGACCCTCTACGCCGGCCTGCGCGAGCTCGCCCGCGACACGGCCCGCAAGGTGATCTCCGTCGAGGACCCGGCCGAGTACGTGTGCGCGGGCGTGCAACAGGTGGAGGTCTCGGAAGAGCTGGGCTTCGGCTTCGCGGACGCCATGCGCCACCTGGTGCGCGAGGACCCGGACGTGATCCTGCTGGGAGAGATCCGCGACTCGGAGACCGCCCTCGAGGCGATCCGGGCCTCCCAGACCGGCCACCTGGTACTCAGCACCCTCCACTGCAACGACGCCACGGACGCGGTCCAGCGCCTGGCGGACCTGGGCATGCACCCGAACTCGATCGCCAGCGAGCTGCTCGCGGTCTTCGCCCAGCGGCTGGCCAAGCGGGTCTGCGCCGCCTGTCGCGAGCCCTCCACCCCCAGCCCGGAGGTTGCCGCCGAGGTCTTTCCCGACGGGCTGCCCGACGACTTCACCTGCTTCACGGGTCGAGGCTGCGCGGACTGCCTGGACACGGGCTCCTACGGCCGGATCGCGGTCGTCGAGATGCTCGAAGCCGGCAAGCCGCTGCGAGCCGCGATCGAGCGGAAGGCCAGTCGCGACCAGCTGCGGGCCGTCGCCATCGCCGAGGGCATGACGCCCATGCGAGAGCGAGCGCTCGAGCTGGTGCGCGATGGCACGATCGCGTTCGACACCCTTCCCCGCTTCATCCCGATCGATCGCCTGGTGCCCCACTAGACGGGGCCGCTTCGCGCTCGCTCTCGGGGGCGGTTGCACCGTGTGAACACCGAGTCCGAAGCCCCACGCGGCCGACTTCGCATCGACACGCTGCTGACGCGCCCTGGCAGCAGCAGGAAGCCGGCCCGGATCCCGTAGTTGACTCTTCCGGTCGGCCTGCGACCCTCCTCTTCCTCCCAGGAGGATGGCGTGACGACTCGGGCCCCCGAGCAGCCGATCCACCCAGCCGAGCCCGTCGAGGCTTCCGCGCTCCTGCCGCTGGAGTGCCCCGAGCTCTCCCAGCGCTTCCGGGCCGTGCGCGCGGCTACCGAAGCCCTGGCGGCGCCGCTGTCTCCCGAGGACCAGTGCCTGCAGTCGGTCGACTTCGCGAGCCCGACCAAGTGGCACCTCGCCCACACGACCTGGTACTTCGAGACCTTCGTGCTGGCGGGCGTCGCAGAACGCACCGGCCGTGAGCTCGCGCCCTTCCACCCCGCCTACGGCTATCTCTTCAACTCCTACTACCACACGGTCGGGGCGATGCATGCGCGCCCCGAGCGTGGCCTCCTCTCCCGTCCGGGTGTCGACGACGTGATGCGCTACCGGCGACACGTCGACGAGGCCATCGAAGAGGCGCTGGCCTGCGAGCAGCTCGACCGGGAGCTCCGGGGGCTTCTCGAGCTGGGCCTGCACCACGAGCAGCAGCACCAGGAGCTGATCCTCACCGACATCAAGCACGCCTTCTCGGGCAACCCGCTCCGCCCCGCGTACCTGCCGCCGCGTCCGCGCCCGAATCCCCCGCCCCTCGCGCCCCTCGCATGGGTGGGCCACGCCGGGGGCCTGCACGAGATCGGTCACGGAGACGACCGCTTCGCCTTCGACAACGAGCGGCCGCGCCACCGCGTGCTCGTGCGGGACTTCGAGCTCGCCTCGCGGCCCGTGAGCTGCGGCGAGTACCGCGCCTTCATGGAAGACGATGGCTACGCGCGACCCGAGCTGTGGCTGTCGGATGGTTGGGAGCGCCTGCAACAGGACGGCTGGCAGGCGCCGGCGTACTGGGAGCGATCGAGAGCGGACGACGCCTGGGAGATCCTCACCCTGCACGGCCCCCGGCGTCTCTTCGACGACGAGCCCGTGACCCACGTGAGCTTCTTCGAGGCCGATGCGTACGCGCGCTGGGCCGGCGCGCGGCTGCCGACCGAGTCCGAGTGGGAGTGCGCGGCGACGGGCCGCCCCGTCGAGGGCAACTTCGTCGAGTCCGGCGTGCTGCATCCGCGAGCGAGCGAGCCGGACGAGGCCGGCGAATCCCAGCTCTTCGGCGACGTGTGGGAGTGGACCGCGAGCCCCTACGTCGCGTACCCGGGATACCGGGCGCCCCGGGGCCCCGTCGGCGAGTACAACGGCAAGTTCATGTGCAACCAGCTGGTGCTCCGCGGCGGCTCCTGCGCGAGTCCGCAGTCACACCTGCGGGCCTCCTACCGGAACTTCTTCCAGGCGGAGACCCGCTGGCAGTTCTCCGGCATCCGACTGGCAAGAGACGCCGGCTGAAGCGTCACCGGCGTCCCGGCCCCTCCGGCCGTTGCCGACGGGCGCCGCCGAGCGCCGCCGAGCGCCGCAATTCGCGCTGCGGGTCTGATAGACTGCGGCGCCCGGAGACCCCGCCCGTCGAATGTCTGCAGAGATCCCCGAGACCGAGCCCCAGGGCAACGCGCCGCCTCCCGACGCCGCCGGCCTGGTCGAAAGACTGCGCGAGATGGCCGCCAACCCGGCCAACCGCTTCGTGGTGCTCTTCCTCGTCTACCTGGGCGCGCTCGCCTGGCTGTACCCGAAGGCGAGCATCCGCTTCGCGGGCGCCGTCGACTTCATGTCGGCGCTCACGGCCCGGCTGGGGGGCGCGTCGCTGGCCCTCTTCTCGGACGCCATCCAGTACCGCGAGAAGCTGATCTTCTACGGCGGCTTCGCGGTGGAGATCATCGAGGAGTGCACGGGGCTGTACGAGATGCTCATCTACGCCGCGGCGGTGATGGCCTTCCCGACGACCCTGGTGAAGAAGGGCATCGGGCTGCTCTTCGGCATCCCGACCCTCTACGCCATCAACGTGGCGCGCATCGTCTTCCTGGTCTGGGTGGGCCGCTTCTACCCGGACGTGTTCGACTTCATGCATCTGTACTTCTGGCAGGCCACCCTCATCCTGATGATCACCTCGGTGTGGCTCCTCTGGATCTTCAAGGTCGTCCGGCGTGAGAATCCTCCTCACGCTGCTTAAGATCGTCGCGGTGAGCGCGCCGCTCACCTGGCTGTGGATCGTCTGGGGCCGGGACGCCTACGGTGAGCTCTTCCAGGTGCTCGCGCTGCCCATCTACGGCCTGCTGGGGCTCACCGAGATCGTTCCGACGGGCGCCCGCGACCGCTTCATCAACTACCTGCCCTTCCTGATCCTGATGCTGATCACGCCCCGGCTGAGCTGGCGCCGGCGCCTGGGCGGCACCGTGGCAGGCTTCGTGGTGATCTTCCTGGTGCACGTGGTGTTCGTGTACGTGGCGACCCAGGTCCAGGCAGACGATCGCGGCCTGACGGCCGACGGCTTCATCCGGATCGTGCCGGCGAACGCCCTGTCGGACAGCGTCCCCTTCGTCCTGTGGGTGGTGATCGCCCGGGACTTCGTCTGGGAGAGCGTCGGGCGCGTCTTCTCGCCGTCCGGGGCACCGCGGGCGGGCGACGAGGCCGCGGGCACTGCGAGCGACTCCCGGGACTAGCCCCGGCACCCCCGGGACCAGGGCCGGAAGCCGGGACCGACTCCCGCGCACGGGCCGCCCCCAAAAAAAGAGCCCGGGGCACCGTCTGGTGCCCCGGGCATCCCTGGGAAGGGGATTGTTCTGTCTAGTAGGTGGACTCCGGGCGCCGTTGGTGTCACCGAAATCTCGAAAAAGTGCGTCCGGAGCGGACGACCGGGGTCCTAGAACGGGATCTCGGCCGGGCAGGCGTTGCTACCTTCGCGCCATGCCGAACCCGGGGCTGGTGCTCGCGTTGAAGGTCCTGGTGATGGGGACCTGGGGGATCGCCGCGGTGGGCTTCCTCTTCTCGCCCGAGACCACCTTCGGCCAGCTCGGACGGACCCTCTTCTTCCTGTTGGCGGCCGTTCACGCCCTGGAGTGCGCGGTCTTCTACCCCACCCTCAAGCGCACCGGTCGCCCGCTGGGCTTCGAGCTGGCGAATACCCTGTTCTTCGGCGTCGTCCACTTCACCGAAGCCAAGGCCCTGGCGGACGCGCGCGACGCCGAGTAGCTCGACGCGGCCCGCGGGCCCTCCTGCGTGCTAGCTTCCGATTCCCGGCGGTCCCCCCCACGCTGCCCGGCGCCCTGCGTCGTGCATGCCCATTGCAGCGGAGCAGGGAGCCCAACCGACCGGATGACCACCGTCGTCGTCGCAGAGAAGCCCTCGGTCGCGCGCGACATCGCTCGGGTGGTGGGCGCGGCGCGCAGACGCGACGGCTTCCTCGAGGGCAACGGCTTCGCGGTCACCTGGGCGGTCGGACACCTGGTCACCCTCGCCGAGCCGCACCAGATCGAGCCGCGCTGGCAAAGGTGGCGGGCCAGCGAGCTCCCCATGATCCCGTCGAGCTGGCCCCTCGAGGTGATCGGCCGCACCCGCGACCGCTTCGAGAGCGTGGCGCGCCTGCTGCGCGACCCCGGGACGGACGAGATCGTCTGCGCCACGGACGCCGGCCGCGAGGGCGAGCTGATCTTCCGCTACATCTACGAGGCCGCGGGGGTCCGGAAGCCCGTCAAGCGCCTCTGGATCTCCTCGCTCACCGAGGACGCCATCCGCCGCGGGCTCGAAGAGCTCCAGGACGCCTCCCGCTACGACCGGCTGGCGGACGCCGCCCGCGGCCGCGCCCGGGCGGACTGGCTGGTGGGCATGAACCTCTCGCGCGCCTACACGCTGGCGGGCAGCGACACGCTCTCGGTCGGCCGCGTGCAGACCCCGACCCTGGCCATGCTCGTCGAGCGCGAGCTCGCGATCCGCGACTTCGTCCCCGAGGACTACCGGGAGGTGACGGCCGTCTTCGAGGCCCCGCCGGACGCTGGCCAGGTCGGGACGAGGCCCGAAGAAGGCACGAACGGAGGCCGCTACGAGGGGACCTGGTTCCGGGAACCCACCGACGAGGAGCGCGCCCGCGCCGCCGATGCGGCCGAGGCCATGGCCCTGGCACGCCGCCTGCCCGCCGACGGCGAAGCGGCCGAGGCCATCGTCTCCCGCACCCGGACCGGTCGCGCGCGGGTCGAGTCGGTGGATGCACGCCAACGCAAGCTCGCCCCGCCGCTGCTCTACGACCTGACCGAGCTGCAACGCCATGCCAACCGCCTCTACGGCTACTCGGCGAAGCGCACCCTCGAGCTCGCGCAGTCGCTCTACGAATCGAAGAAGCTCCTGAGCTACCCGCGTACCGACAGCCGCCATCTGTCGCAGAGCGTGGCCGCCGAGCTCCCCGCGGTGGTGCGCGCCATCGCCAGCCGCTACCCCGACTCGCTCGCGCCGGGAAGCGGCGAGCGCCCCCTGCCCTCCCGCTTCGTCGACGATCTCCGCGTCACCGATCACCATGCCATCCTTCCGACCCCGCGCTCGGCGGAGCGCGTCGCGCTCACCCGCGACGAAGAACGCATCTACGACCTGGTCTGCCGCCGACTGCTCGCCGCCTGGCACCCCGACCACGTCTACGCGACGACCACCGTCGTGACGGCGGTCGAGTCACCCGGCGACGACGGACCCGTCGTGGATCGCTTTCGCAGCCTGGGCTCCACGACCTTCCAGGAAGGCTGGAAGGTGCTCGACCCCAGCCCTCCGAATCCGCGCGGCTCGCGCGCGAACACGAGGGCTCGGCCCGGCGCCGGCCGGGACGACGGACCGCGATTGCCTGGCGTGCTGGCACCCGGCCTCGACGTGGAGGTGGCCGACGCGCGCAGCGTCGAGCGCCAGACGCGCCCACCGCGAAGATTCACGGACAGCACCCTCCTCACCGGCATGGAGACGGCGGGCCGTACCCTCGACGACAAGCAGCTCTCCGACGCCATGCGCCGCACGGGTCTGGGCACGCCCGCGACACGCGCGGCCACGATCGAGACCCTGATCGCGAGGGGCTACGTCACCCGCGACAAGAAGTCACTCGCTGCCACCGACAAGGGCATCGGGCTGATCGACCGCGTGCACCCGGAGGTCCGCAGCCCGCGCATGACCGGCGAGTGGGAGGCCCGCCTCCAGGCGATCGAGGCCGGCGAAGGCCGGCTCGACGCCTTCATGCGGGACATCGAGAGCTACGTGAGAGAGGTGGTGCAAAGAGTGGTGGAAGCTGGGGAAAGTCGTCGCCAGAGCAGCGAAGCGAAGACCCCTCGCCGAGGGACTCCCGGCGAGGCGAGCGCGGAGCCGGCCCCCGAGGCCGATCTCGACGCGGTGCCCGCGTGGGCCGACGAGCCGGTCGGCTGGGAGCGGGTCGAAGCCAGCGGGCCGCCGCCGGCCGCCCAGGCCGACCTCTTCGACGCGCCACCGCCGGGCGATGCCGTCGGGGCCCCGACCCCCGTCGCGCGTGCGCGATCCGCGCCCCCGGTGAAGACAACCGTTCCACCCGAAGGGCTCGAAGAGCTGCTCCACGAGCGCTTCGGCTTCCCCGGCTTCCGGCCCCACCAGGAAGCCGTGTGTCGCAGCCTCGTGGAGGGACGCGACGCACTGCTGGTGATGCCGACCGGTGCGGGCAAGTCGCTCTGTTATCAGTTGCCCGGCATCGCCCGGGCCGGAACGACCCTGGTGGTGAGCCCGCTGATCGCCTTGATGGAGGACCAGGTCGCGAAGCTCCAGGCCCAGGGCTTCGCCGCCGAACGGATCCACTCCGGACGCAAGCGCACCGAGAGTCGTCAGGTCATGGAGGACTACCAGGACGGCCGCCTCGACTTCCTCTTCATCGCACCCGAGCGGCTCGGCGTGACGGGCTTCCCGGAACGACTCGCGCGCAGACGCCCGGCCCTGGTCGCCATCGACGAGGCGCACTGCATCAGCCAGTGGGGTCACGACTTCCGCCCCGACTACCGGATGCTCGGCGAGCGACTGCCGCTCTTGCGCCCCACGCCGATCGTCGCGCTCACGGCTACCGCGACCCCGGTGGTGCAGCGCGACATCCTCGTCCAGCTCGGCGTCACCGGAGCCGAGCGGCACATCCACGGCTTCCGACGCGACAACATCTACATCGAGCTCGTCGAGCTGCGCCCCGGAGCGCGCAACGATGCCTGCCTCGAGCTGCTCGAGAAGGCCGAGCGTCGCCCCGCCATCGTCTACGCTCCGACTCGCAAGAAGGCCGAGGAGCTCGCCCGCACCCTGACGCCCCACATGCCGTGCGCGGTCTATCACGCGGGCATCGCCGCCGCGAAGCGCGACCGGGTGCAGGCCGACTTCCTGGCGGGTCGCATCGAGGTGATCGTGGCGACCATCGCCTTCGGCATGGGGATCGACAAGGCGGACGTCCGGAGCGTCGTGCACCTGGCGCTGCCGGCGAGCATCGAGGGCTACTACCAGGAGATCGGCCGCGCCGGTCGCGACGGTCTGCCGTCACGTGCGGTGCTGTTCCACAGCTACGCGGACCGACGGACCCACGAGTGGTTCCTGGACCGCGACTACCCGGACCTGGGGGTGCTGCGCACCGTCTACCGCGCCCTGGGCGACACGCCCACGCCCCGCAGCCAGCTCGAGGAAGACTTGAGACTGGATCCCGAAGTCGTCGAGAAGGCCCTGGAAAAGCTCTGGATTCACGGCGGCGCCCAGATCGACCCGGACGACCGGGTGAGCCGCGGCCGGGACGAGTGGGAGGCCCCCTACCGGGCGCAGCGGGAGCACAAGCAGGCCCAGCTCGACGAGGTCGGACACTTCGCGGAGAACGCCAGCTGCCACATGTTGAAGCTGGTCCAGCACTTCGGGGACCAGGCCGACTCGGGCGAGCCCTGCGGTCACTGCGCCAGCTGTCGACCCGACGAGACCGTGGCGGGAAGCGAGCGCCCCGCCACCGAGGCCGAGCAGAAGGCCATGTGCCAGATGATCGACGCGCTGCGCAAGCGCGACGGCCAGAGCAAGGGACGCCTGCATCGGATGCTGTTCGGCGAGGGCCTCGAGCGACGCCGCTTCGAGGCCCTGGTCGCCTGCCTGGTGCGTGCCCGCTTCCTGCACGAGCAGGCGGACCAGTTCGAGAGCGAAGGCGAGACCATCCACTTCCGGCGGCTGCACCTGACGGAGGACGGACGCCGGGCCCGCAGCGCGGACGTGGCCACCCTCACCCTGCCCGCCGACCCGGCGCCGAGCCGACGCGGGACGAAGCCCCGACCGCGCAAGCGCTCCGGGAAACGCAGCGGCCGTCAGGTGGCGGTCGATGCCCTGGAAGCCGCCGAGGCGCCGCGTGCCCTGGTCGAGCAGCTCAAACGCTGGCGTACCGGCGAGGCGAAGCGACGACGGTGCCCGGCCTTCCGGATCCTGACCGACCGGGCGCTGATGGGAATCGCGCGCGCCGCACCACAGGACGAAGAGTCCCTGCTGGCCGTGAAGGGAATGGGCCCGACCCTGGTGCGCAAGTACGGAAGCGAGATCCTGGCGATCACGAAGCCGTCCTGACCACCTCGTCAGGAGCCGCGCCGGCGGACCGCCGCAGCCAGCGCTCGAAGGCCCAGGGACCGCTCGGCGCGTCGGCCTCGCTGCGGTGCGAACGGTCGAAGCAGCTCTCGAGCTCGGTACGCGATGCGAACCCTGGAGCGGACACGAGGGGTGGCGGCGACTCCGCCGAGAAGACGGAGAGCATCAGCTCGTCGATGCGCGCGGACCGGTAGAGGGCGCGGGTCGACGAGGGGCCGGCCTCGATGCAGACCGAAGGCAGGCCGGCTTCGTGCTGCAGGAAGTCGAGACCATCGGCGAGCGAGGGGGCCTCGCGAGCGACCACCTCGACCCGGGCCGGCAGCTGTCGTCGCAGTCGCCCGGCGGCCGGCTCCGCGCACACGACGAGGACGCGCGGACCGAGAAGCAGCGGGTGCCCGGGATCGAGGTCCCCGCGACCCGTCAGCACGACACGGACCGGTGGGTCGGCCAGGCACCGCTCACGGAGCCGCCAGGCTGCCAGCGCCACCGGCAGAGCGGGGTCGAGCCCGGGCTCTTCGCGCAGGATCCGACCCGTCGTCAGCAGCGCATCGCAGCGGGCACGAGCGAGCCCCAGCGCGAAGGTGTCCAGCTCGCTCTCCGGCGCCCCGGGGCCGATCTTCAGCGTCTCGAGCGCGCCGCTCGGGCCGATCCAGACCGCAGCCACGTGCAGCACTCCCGGAGCGGCCGTCAGCGCGTCGCCGAAGACGCCACGAGCCCGGACCGCGACCCGATCCGAGTCGTCCCGGCCGCCTTCGCGGTTCCGGCCGCCGCTGCCGCCGCCGTCCACCTCCGCACGATAGCGGGCGCCCACGGGCGGCCGGCGTCTCCCGCCGGATGCGCGGGCTAGAATGCCCCGCCCGTGGGAGAGGACGTCGACACGACCGCGCCCGAGGCGCCCTGGCTCGACCTGTGCGGCCAGGACGAGGTGCCCGAGGGATCCGCGGTGGGCTTCGCGGCGAACGGTCGCGAGCTGCTTCTCTGCAACGCGGACGGCGAGGTATGGGCCGTGGCCGAACGATGCACCCACGCCGCCTGGAGCCTCGCCGGCAGCGAGCTGGTCGGCTGCGAAATCGTGTGCGCGCTCCACGGGGCACGCTTCGACCTGCGCACGGGTGAAGCGACGGCCCGTCCAGCCAGCAAGCCACTGGCCACCTATCCGGTGCGGATCGAGAACGGCCGCATCCGCGTTCGGGTCCCCCCGCCGCCCCGATAGCGGGTAAGATGGGGCGCCCCGGATTCGCAGAGGACCCCTCGCGTGACCTTCCCCGCCCCCCCGACCCTGGCCTCCACTCGCGTCTCGAGATCGATCGTTCAGGGCGGGCGTCCGGGCGTGTCCCTGATCTCGCTGTGGGTCGTGTGTCTCGGCTTCGGCTGCGCGTCCGCGGTGCCGGCACCGCCTCCCGAGCAGCCGGTCGAAGAGACCGCGGCGAGCGAGCCGTGGCCTGCGAGCACGACCCGGGACCAGCCGGCGACGACCGGGCCCGGCTGGAGCCAGCTCATGAAGCAGGGCCGGCGCCAGCTCCAGGATGGGGATCTCGGCGGAGCCGAGGAGAGCTTCGTCCGCGCCTACGACCACACCGCCGACTACCGCCCGCGGGACCCGCGCACGTTGTCGACGGTCCGGAACCTCGAGCGGGTGGCCGGCGGGTACCGCTCGGCGGGCGACGCCGTGGGCTTCGCCCGGGTGATGGAGCTGCTCTTCATCGTGAGCGAGCAGAACCCGGAGGCGCGTAGCATCGAGCTCGCCAACCTGACCCAGGAGCTGGCAGCGTCGCTGTCACTGCAGGGGCGGAGTGAAGAGGCGGCAGCAGCCCTCGAACGCGCAGCGGCGATGATCCTCGAGTCGCGCGGTCCGGAGGACGCGTCCCTGGTGGGCGTCTACGCACAGATGGCCCTGGCGAAGATCGCCGTCGACGACCTCGACGGGGCTCAGGCCGACGTCGATCGGGCGGCCGCCATCGGCGCCGAGATCGGGGGACCCGAGAGCCCGCTCTTCGCCCGGTCGCTGGTCCCGCGCGCCCGGCTCGAGCTGGCCCGGGGCCAGACCGAGGATGCCCGGGATGCCCTCGAGGCCGCAGTCGAGATCCACGAGGAGCACGACGGCGAGCTCTCGCCGGAGACGGCGCGCATCGTCCGCGAGCTCGCGAGCTTCGAGCAATCCGTCGGCGAGTACGCAGCGGCCGAGCAGAGCTTCGATCGGGTGATCGCCATCTGGGACGCCCTCCCCCGCGAGTCCTTCCAGCGCGCCATGAGCCGCAACGAGCTCGCGTGGTTCCTGATCGAGACGGGTCAGGCCAAGCAGGCCGAGGCCCCCGCGCGCGCCGCGCTCGGAATCGCCGAAGAACGGGGATTCGGGGGCCAGCCCCTCTCGGCCATCTGCGACACCCTGGCGACCTCGTTGCGCGACCAGGCCAAGTACGCCGAGGCAGAGCCCCTCTACCTGCAGGCCATCGACGAAGGAACCAAGGGGAGCGGGCTCCCGGGTTGGGACGTCGCCGAGATCGCCGAGCGCTACGCCGTGCTGCTCGAGCAGACCGGGCGCAACGACGCCGCCGCCGACCTGCGCGCGCGCTGGGCAGCGCAGCCGAAGCCCACCGCCAATGCCGCCAACGCCACCGGCAGCCAGCCCTGATCCGGCGTCCGGACGACGAGGTCAGGCCAGCTCGGCTCTCAGGAAGGCCAGGATGTCGGACCAGGCCTCCCGCGCGATGGCCGCATCGTGGACGTCGGGCCGCGAGTCGTTGAGGAAGGCGTGATCGACCCCGACGTAGGTCTTGAGAGAGGCTCGTACGCCCGCGTCCTGAAGGGCCCGCTCCAGCCCGCGCACCGCCTCGGGCGGGACGAAGTCGTCGTTCTCGGCGAAGACCCCGAAGACCGCCGCCTGCAGGCCCGAGAAGTCGAGCGCCACCTCCGGGTGGATCCCGTAGCAATCGACCACGGCCCCGATCCGCTCGTTGCGGGTCGCGGCGTACAGGGCCAGCTGCCCTCCCATGCAGAAGCCGATGCAGCCGAGCCGGGGGCCTTCGACGGCATCCTCCCCGAGCAGCCGCGCCACCGCGGCCGACAGGTCGCGCTCGGCCCGCGGCAGGTCGAGACCCATCATCAGGCGTTCGGCCTCTCCCGGATCGCGGGTCGAGTCGCCGCGGTAGAGGTCGGGGGCGAGTGCCACGAAGCCCTCTCGAGCGAGCCGATCGCAGACGTCGCGGATGTGGTCGACGAGTCCCCACCACTCCTGGATGACGATCAGTCCGGGCCCCGTGCCCGTGGCCGGTACGGCCAGGTAGCCGCGACCGTCACCTTCCAGGGGAACGTCCAGACCGCTGCGACCCATGGCTTCGCTCATCCCGCGCCCCCCTTCTGCCCGCGCCCTCTCCACTCCCCCGTTCCGAGGGCGTGGCGCGTCCGAGCTTAGGGCAAGCGGGCACCCTTGGAGGGGAATCTCAGGGCGCGCCGCGAGCGGGTCTCAGGGGTGCGCCGCGAGCGGGTCTCAAGGGTGCGCCGCGAGCGGGTCTCAAGGGAAAGGCGGCAGGTTCGGAAAGCCCGTCGGCAGACCCGGCGGTCCAGGCGGCGGCCCGCTGCCTCCGCTGGTCACGCAACCGCCCGCGCAGGGCTGGGGTGCAGCGGCGGCCGGCGACAGGGGACCCGGCGGCGGCTGGCCGCCGCCCGGACCCGTGCTGGCGAGCGTCGGGCCGAGCGCTACGTCCCCCGGCGCGAAGCGGTCGGCGGCCGGAGCCGTGGCGGCCCCGCCGCCGTCGCTCGCGAGGACGGCCAGGGGTGCATGGCTCGCGTCGGCGCCGAACAGGGGCTCGCCCAGCTTGCCCACCACGCAGCCCCCGGACGGGGCGTTCCGGAAGGTGTTCGGGTCGCCGAGACTCTGCACGTCGAGGGGGCTCCCGTAGGTGCACACCACCGAGACCGGCCCCGCCTTCTCGGCGAAGACCATCGCATCCTGGTCGGGACCCGTGCGCGCCACCTTCAGACCGGGGGTCGTGAGCTCGGCGCTGTCCCCACTGCCCTTCTCGAGGTCGAGGAGACGCACGTGCCCCTCCTGCAGCTCGACGGCCGGTGCGCCGGATGCGAGCACGTCGATCTCGGCCTTCGTGTTCTCACCGAGGCGCACGTAGTAGCTCCCGGAGTCGATCGCCACCGCAGAGTCGTCCAGGGTCAGCACCTCGTCGCCCGCATGGATCGGGTCCCGGTGCTGCAGGATGCGCCGCTCCTCGCCAGGCGAGGTCGCGAAGACCGCGCCCTGCACGGCCGCCACCGTCCCGACGACCTCGGCGGGCTCCGCGCTGGCCGCGGTCGGCAGCGCGGCGAACGCGGCCGCGACCAGCCAGGCGGCCCGGATCGTCGCGCGGGCCGGGCGTCGGGATTCCAGGGGGATCTGCTCGCTCATCTCACTCTCCACGTTCTCGACTCTCCAGGTTCGGCATCAGCGGAATCGGATCCGGACGTAGGCTCCGACGACGTGTCGATCGTAGTCGTACACGTCGGTGTTGGAGCCCGAGTCCGTGTAGCGGTAGCGGGTCAGGACGCTCACGTTCTCCGACAGGAACTTCTCGAACTGCGTCCCGAACTCCCACATGCGATCGCGGCGCTTGGGATCCGTCAAGGGATCGTCCGCGTAGAAGGAGGTGCGGTCGTGGGCCTGGTAGGTGAAGGCCGTCCACGCGTCCCACCCGACCTCGAAGGGCAGCGTCACGTCGAAGCCCGCGAGGAAGCGATGCGCCTGGTAGTCGAACTCGCTGCCGTCGGACGCATAGTGGGTGAAGCGATAGCCCGCGCGCAGCTCGAGGTCCTGCAGGCCCGGCTGGTAGAAGTGCAGCAGATCGGTCACGGCCCCGATGCCGTCCTGGTCGATCTGCGCCCGGGTCCCGGCGGGCGGCTGCAGGCGGTCGTACTTGAAGTCGTAGAAGTGCGCGCCCTGGCTGAGCTCGGTGCGTCCCGCGTCGCCCCAGTCCCGGAACAGGGTCGCCGTCGCGATCTGCGAGAACAGGAAGGGGTCGTAGTTCACCCAGGCGTAGCCGACGTCGTAGCGGCCACGCAGGGTGGTCTTCGGGTCGAAGTGATGGTCGAGCCAGGCGCCGGTGGTGGGATAGTGGGTGTCGAACTCGTCGATGTCGAAGTGGGCAGTGCCCGTGTACGCGCCGAGCACGCCACCCGACCAGTCTTCGTTGCGGAAGATCTCCGAGCCGCCATCGAAGGTCCAGATGCCCCGGCCGTCTTCCTTGTCGGAGACGAAGTCGCCGTTGATGAAGCCCTGCTGGACGCCGTTGCCGCGCACGGTGACGTTGTCGTCGAACTCGAGGCCGGCCTCGGCGTTGAACCAGAAGGTCGGCGGCTCGGCCGGCTCGGCGGCGAGGATGCGCTCGGCCTCGGCGATCCAGGGACCGTCCGGGTCCTGCGCGCGAACGCGCTCCAGCGCGGCCTCCGCTCGCTCCTGATCCTCGACGTTTCGCCAGGCGAGCCAGGCGTAGTAGGAGGCGACCGGCTCCACGGCGCGCTCGTCGCTGCGCCGCGCCCGCTCGAGCGCCAGGCCGGCGGCGCGCGCGTCGTCCGCCTGCAGCGCGAGCAGGCCCGTGTAGAGCTCGAGGAGCGCGCCCTCTTCGCCGCGCGCACGGGCCCGTTCGAGCGAGCCGCGCGCCTCGTCGAGCGAGCCCATGTGGTACTCCGCGATGCCGAGGTAGAGGTCCACCTCCGGATCGGCGTCGGGACTCTCGCTGGCCGGCGTCAGGGTCTCGACCGCGCCCGGGTAGTCGCGAAGACGGACCTGGCAACGACCCGCGACCAGCGCGAGCGCCGGGCTCGGGCTCGCGGCCTCCCGATGGATCGCGACGGCCTCGTCGCAGCGACCCTGGGCCTCGAGATCGGCGGCGCGCATGACGAGCACGCGTTCGGCGTCGTCCGCACTCGCCGCCCCCGGTCCACCGAGGACGAGGAGCAGGATCCCGAGCGCCGCGGCCGGCCACAGCCGCGCCGCACTCATTCGAGACGCTTTCGACCCGCCCCCGCGACGAGCAGCAGCGCGCCACTCAGCAGCAGTCCCGTTGCGGGTTCGGGCACGGAGAATACGTCCTTGGTCAGGGCAATGCCGAGTCGCGGCGGTCCGTCGTCTCCCTCCGGCAGGTTGACCGTGTAGCGGAAGACCCGGGTGGCCTCGAGGCGCCCGTTCACCATAGTGAAGTCGGAGCTGTCGAGCCGGTAGCCGGCGAAGTAGCTGCCCTGCGACTCGACGATTCTCATCGGATCGAACTCGTCGATCTTCAAATCGATGTTTGCATTTTCGTAGCCCGTCGGGAACGCGGCCAGCAGGGTGAAGATCACGATGAAGTCGTCGAGCTCCGCGGGCGCGTTGTTGACCAGGGTCCACGTGACGGTGCGGTCGATCATCGTGAGGGTGTCGTTGATCTCGTCCTCGGCGATCAGCCCCATGTCGTTGGCGTCCGGCGGCACCTCGGAGTCGATCGGATAGGTGGTGAAGTCGGCGCCGGCCGGGATCACCTCCGTCACCGTGAGACCCAGCGCGTCGTTGTCGAAGCCACAGTTCGAGTTCGAGCCGCAGGTCTCGGTGAAGTAGGGAATCGCCTGTGCGCTGTTCGCGACGAACAGGCACGCCAGCGCGATCGCGAGCTGCGCGATCACGGGGCGGGTGCGGAGGGTTCCGTGGGAGTTCGGTGCGGGGAGCATGCTGTCGACCTTCTACCTTCCTGCCTGCTTCGACTGGCGTACGTCGCACCCGGGTTGTCGCGTCCACGACGGACGGAGTTCCCGGGAAGGGTCCATCACTGGTAAGTGCGAGCCGGGCACCATTTGTGGCTGGTTCTCGCGCGAATCCCGGCGATTCGAGCCGAACGACGCTTCGCCTCGCGTCGAACGGAAACGTCGATCGGCAGCCATCTCGCAATGACCGCGCGCGCGAGCGCAAAGCGTGTGCAGCTTCCCCCGTCGCGAGAAAGCGACGTGGCAGGGACCCCTCTATCGGGATCCGTCTCCGCTGTGCACGCGCAGGCGCACCGGCCGCTGGAAGCCGCGGTGGATCTCGCCGTCGGGCTGGACGACGGGCGGTCCGAGCGCATCGCGCTCGAGCATCCAGGCGATGATGCGGAGCAGGTCCGCATCCCGGGCACGGACACAGCCCGAAGAGACGGGCTTGCCCAGCAGTCGCAGGTCGCCGCCGCCGTGAAGCGCGATCGAGCCCGTTCGCGCGAAGGGGATCTTCGCCACACCCATGGGACCGTCGAGGGAGGGCGGGAGCTTCTCGGCGCCCGCGGCCATGGCCGCGTCGCTCGGATGCCACGAGGGATTCAGGATCACGCGCCCCACCGGGTGGTCCCCGTCCGGCGTCTCGTTGGCGGGCGACCCGAGCACGATCCGCAGGGTCGGTCCGCGGTCACCCGTGCGCGCGTCGAAGCTCTCGAGCTCGAAGCGGTTGCGATCGAGCTC
>JANQSB010000254.1 GCA_028284295.1 Myxococcota bacterium
GCGCTGGCCTGTCGCGCCCTGGGCGAGGTCTTCGAGCGGGCACGGTCGGGACGACTCACCCGGAGCCAGCACGTCCTGTTCCGGCTGGGCGCGCTCTCCGCGCGTGCGGAGGGAGCGGCGAGCCTGGCGCGTCGCGCAGCGGCCGCCGCCGGTGGAGGGCTCCCCGCCAAGGCCGACCGGCGCTTCACGCCGGAGGTGCTCGCCGCGATGGCGCGGGTCGAGGCGCGCGACGCGGCGCTCGCCGTGGCCGACGGTGCCCTGCGCTGGGTGGCCGGCTCCGACGCCGTCCCGGCGAGTGAGGGCGGCGCGTTCGCGACCGCCCTCGGGCTGCCGGCGATTCGCAGCGCCCAGGCGGGCTGCATGCAAGACATGGATCTCGTCGCCGACGCCCTGTACGAGCGCACGGTAGACAGGGGGGGAGAGGAATGAACGGCGACCCCGCAGAGCGTGCCCTGGCCATCGTCGGGCTCAGCGCGATCCTGCCCGACGCGCCCGACTACCAGACCTTCTGGGAGAACCTCGCGAACGGTCGCTACTCGATCGGGGACATCCCCCCCGAGCGCTGGGATCCGGATCTCTACTACGACCCGGATCCGTCCGTCCCCGGGAAGACCTACTCGCGCATCGGCGGCTTCGTGCGCGAGTGGGAGTGGGAGCCCATGAAGTGGCGGCTCCCGATCCCGCCCAAGGTCGCCGACGCCATGGACGAGGCGCAGAAGTGGGCCGTGGCCTGCGCGCGAAAGGTGCTGCTCGACTACGGGCACCCCGAGCGTCCGCTGGACCGCGAGCGCAGCGCCATCGTCGTCGGGACCGCGATGGCGGGCGATCTCCACTACTGGAGCTCGCTGCCGATCTTCCTGCCCGAGTACCAGCGCGCACTCGCGGAGGCTCCTTCCTTCGCGGGCCTCTCCGAGGAGCAGCGGCGCGCCATCGCTGCGGAGATGGGCGAGCGGATCTCGGACCGCCTTCCCGGGGTGTCCGAGGACAGCATGCCGGGCGAGCTCGCCAACTGCATCGCGGGCCGCATCGCGAACCTCTTCGACTTCCACGGTCCGAACTTCGTCTGCGATGCGGCCTGTGCATCCGCGCTCGCCGCCATCGACGCCGCTCGGGAAGGCCTGATCACCGGCGAGTACGACGCGGCGCTCGTGGGTGGGGTCGATCGCAACATGGGGCCCTCCCCCTTCGTGAAGTTCTGCAAGATCGGGGCGCTCTCCGCGACGGGCACGAGACCCTACGCCGAGGGCGCGGACGGCTTCGTGATGGGCGAAGGGGCGGTCTTCTTCCTGCTGAAGCGGCTGGCCGACGCGGAGGCCGCGGGCGACCGGATCTACGCGCTGATTCGCGGCGTCGGCGGCTCGAGCGACGGCAAGGGGAAGGGCATCACGGCGCCCAACCCCGCCGGACAGCGCTTCGCCATCGAACGCGCCTGGGCGGACGCGGGGCTCTCGCCCGCGAGCGCCGGGCTCGTCGAGGGCCACGGCACCTCGACGCGCGTCGGCGACGTGGTGGAGGTACAGGCGCTGAGCGAGGTGTTCGGGGGGGCCGGCGCCCCCGTCGGGTCGATCGCCCTCGGCTCCGTGAAGTCGAACATCGGCCACCTCAAGGGCGCCGCCGGGGCGGCCGGCCTGCTCAAGGTGGTCGGGTCGCTGCACCAGAAGCAGATCTTTCCGAGCCTGGGCTTCGCCAGGCCCAACCCGAACATCGACTTCGAGACCTCTCCCTTCCAGGTCCCCACGGCCTGCAAGCCCTGGGAGGCGACTGGAGAGGGAGTCCGCCGGGCGGGCGTCAGTGCCTTCGGGTTCGGCGGAACCAACTTTCACGCGGTCCTGGAGGAGTACGTCCCCGGTCGCTCGCTCGGGCCCCGGAAGGACGTCGAGGAGCGGGCCGGCCGTGCCCTCGCAGCCCAACCCATCGAGCTGAAGGCACCGCTGCGCGGCGCGGCCCTGCTGGGAGCCGCCGACCCGGCAACGCTGCGCGCAGAGCTGGAAGCGCTGCACGCGCGGGCGAAGAGCGGGCGGGCTCCCGAGAGCGCCCCGCCCGGTGTCGAGGTGCTCGGCGCCCGCCATCGCATCGCCATCGACTACGCGGATGCGGCCGATCTGGCGACCAAGGCCGAGCGCACGCTCCGTGCGCTGGACGCTCCCGCCGAGACGCGCCCCGCCATGGAGAAGGCGCTGCGGGCCCAGGGTGTGTTCGCGGGGCAGGGTGATCCCCCCAAGGTCGCCTTCCTCTACACCGGACAGGGATCCCAGTACGCGAACATGCTGCGCGGCCTGCGCGAGCGGGAGCCCGTGGTGGCGGCGACCTTCGACGAGGCCGACGGCGTGCTCGAGCCCCTGATCGGCCGGCCGCTCAGCGAGATCCTCTTCGTGGATCCCGAGGACGAGGCCGGTGTGAAGCGGGCCGAGGAGGCCCTGCGGCGCACCGAGATCACGCAGCCGGCCGTCCTGACGGTGGACGTCGCGCTGACGCGGCTGCTCGCGGGCTACGGAGTCGTCCCGGATCTGGTCATGGGCCACAGCCTCGGCGAGTACGGAGCCCTGGTCGCGTCGGGTGCGTTGCCCTTCGCGGACGCACTGGAGGCCGTCAGCGCGCGGGGTCGCGAGATGGCGAGCCTCGCCGTCGAGGACAACGGCCTGATGGCAGCCGTCTTCGCTCCCCTCGAAGAGATCGAGGCCAGCCTGGCGGAGATCGACGGCAACGTCGTGATCGCGAACATCAACAGCGGCTCCCAGGCGGTGATCGGGGGTGCCTCTGCGGCTGTCGAGTCCGCCATGGAACGACTGAAGGACGGCGGCCACAACGTGGTGCAGCTTCCCGTGAGCCACGCCTTCCACACCTCGATCGTGTCGCCCGCGAGCGAGCCCCTGCGCCAGACACTGGAGCGGCTCGATCTGTCGGCCCCGACCATTCCCCTGGTGGGGAACGTCCACGGCGAGCTGTATCCCATGGGACCGGACGCCGTGCCGCAGATGCTGGATCTGCTCGCGGCCCAGGTGGCGTCGCCCGTGCAGTTCGTGAAGGGGCTGCACACGCTCTACGAGCAGGGTGCCCGGGTCTTCGTGGAGGTGGGCCCGAAGCGCGCGCTCCACGGCTTCACCGAGGACGTCCTGGGAGAGCACGACGACGTCCTGGCCCTCTTCACCAACCACCCGAAGGGCGGCGACATCGCCAGCTTCAACCAGGCTCTCTGCGGTCTGTGGGCCTCGGGGCTCGGTGTCGTGGAGACGGCGCCGGCCCGCCCGGCGGAGACTTCGCCCGCGTCTTCCGTGCCCGCACCCGCGCGGGAGTCCCGGCCGGCGCGCACGTCGTCTTCCGTCGTCGCGGACGGACCTCGGGGCGAGCTCGAGCGGCTCTTGGAGGAGTTCGTCGAGCGGGGCTCCCAGATCCTCGGGGTGCGACCGCCGACGGCCTCGGACGGCTCTCCGATCGTGGCGCCGGTCGTCACCGGCGCGTCGTTGGGCCTGCCCGGCCGCGACCGTGTCTTCCTCGACGACAACGTGCAGCACATCCTCGACGGCGAGCAGGAGATCGACCTGATCCCCACCCGCTTCCGGAACGCCATGCTCGAAAAGCACATCACGCGGCTGGTGAAGACCGGGGGCGAGCCCCACTTCGAGGCGATCGCCAGCTCGTCGGACGTCATCAAGCTGGCGGCGCGAGCGGGGCACTTCGACCTGGAGGAGGAGTACGGGATTCCCGCCGAGCGGGTCGCGGCCCTCGACATCGTCACCCGGCTCGCCATGGCCGCGGGGCTCGAGGCGCTCCGGGACGCCGGGCTGCCGCTCACGATGAGCTACCGCATCACCAGCAAGGGCACGCGACTGCCCGAGCGCTGGATGCTGCCGGAGCCGCTGCGCGACGAGACGGCCGTGATCTTCGCGTCCGCCTTCCCCGGCTACGACTCCTTCGCGGAAGAGCTCGACAAGTTCCACGAGAACCACGCCCGGGAGAACGAGATCGGGATGCTCCGGGAGCTCTTCGCCCGGGCCACCGAGAACGGAGACGGCGGCACCCTGGCGCAGGAGATCGCCCGTCGCCTCCACGAGCTCGAAGCGGAGCATGCCGAGAAGGCCTATCGCTTCGACCGCCGCTTCCTGTTCCGCGTGCTCCCGATGGGGCACTCCCAGTTCGCCGAGTACATCGGCGCGCGCGGGCCCAACACCCACGTGAACTCCGCCTGCGCGAGCACCACCCAGGCCTTCGCCCTGGCCGAGGATTGGATCCAGGCGGGACGCTGCCGCCGGGTGATCGTGATCGCCGCGGACGACTGCACGAGCGACCGCCTGCTGGAGTGGGTGGGCTCGGGCTTCCTGGCCAGCGGGGCGGCCGCCACCGACGACGTCGTCGAGGAGGCCGCGCTTCCCTTCGACCGCCGGCGCCACGGCATGATCCTCGGGATGGGTGCCGCTGCGGTGGTGATCGAGCGGCCCGAGTGCGCACGGGAGCGGGGGCTGCGCCCGATCTGCGAGATCGCGAGCACGATGACGGCCAACAGTGCCTTCCACGGCACGCGTCTCGACGTCGAGCACATCGCCGGCGTCATGGAGCGCGTGGTCGCGCAGGCCGAGGAGCGTCTCGGTGTCGACCGCCGTGCACTCGCGCGCGAGCTGCTCTTCGTCTCCCACGAGACCTACACGCCCGCGCGGGGTGGCAGTGCTTCGGCGGAGGTCGAGTCGCTGCGGAAGGTGTTCGGCGATGCGGCCGACGAGGTGGTGGTCGCGAACACGAAGGGCCTGACCGGCCACCCGATGGGCGTCGGCATCGAGGACGTGGTCGCCGTGAAGGCACTGGAGACCGGCTCGGTGCCGCCCGTACCGAACTACAAGGAGCCCGACCCCGATCTCGGCAGCCTGCGGCTCTCCCGCGGCGGTCGCTATCCGATCCGCTACGCGCTTCGCCTGGGAGCGGGCTTCGGGTCCCAGATCAGCATGTCGCTCCTGCGCTGGTGTCCCACGAGTGACGGCTCGCGCCCGGCCGCCGACGAGCTCGGCTACGAGAGCCGGGTGGAGGACCGCGGTGCCTACGAGGGCTGGCTCGCCCAGGTGAGCGGGCAGGTCCAGCCCGAGGTCGAGGTGGTGGACCGCACCCTGCGGGTGCGCGACACGGCCCGGTCCGCTGCGCCGGCGAAGAGCGTGCCGGTCGAGCCGCCGGCCCCGGCCGCGGCGCCGGCAGCAGTGGTCGAGTCGCCCGCTCCGGCGCCTGCGCCGTCCGTCGCCCGACCCGACCCCGAGGCGGAGGTCCGGGCCCGGGTCCTCGAGATCGTGGCGGAGAAGACCGGCTACCCGGTGGACATGCTGGAGCCGGATCTCGACCTCGAGGCGGACCTCGGGATCGACACGGTGAAGCAGGCGGAGACCTTCGCGGCGATCCGGGAGGCGTACGGGATCGAGCGGGACGAGAACCTGCAGCTGCGCGACTACCCGACCCTCGAGCACGCGGTGGGCTTCGTGATGGAGCGCCGTCCCGACCGCGACGAGATCGCGGCGGCGACCGCGGCGGCGCCGGCACCGCAGGAGGCCGGAGCGCCGACCGCGCCGGCCTCCGCCGCCGACGCGGAATCCGAGGTGCGTGCGCGGGTGCTCGAGATCGTGGCGGAGAAGACCGGCTACCCGGTGGACATGCTGGAGCCGGACCTCGACC
>JANQSB010000258.1 GCA_028284295.1 Myxococcota bacterium
CCACGTTCGACGAAGAGAGCTTCACCAAGGTCCTGGAAGAGAAGGACACCAAGGCCGACGGCCAGATCGACACCCGCAGCCACTTCGCGCCCGGTGCGCCCGGACCGGACGGCGCGATGGCCGAGGGCGCCCTGGTGAAGCAGGAGCTCGACACCACGGGCGACGGCGCCTTCGACTCGGTGCTCCACTTCGAGGGCGGCAGGCAGACCCGCCAGGAGCGCGACACCACCGGCGACGGCCGCTTCGACCAGGTCACCCTCTACGACGCCGAGGAGCGACCCCAGCGCGAGGAGTTCGACACCAACGCCGACGGCGAGGTCGACCAGCGCAAGCTCTACGAGAAAGGCGTCATCGTGCGCGAGGAAGAGGACCAGGACCACGACGGGCGCTTCGAGCTGGTCACCCTGTACGAGCAGGGCGTGGTGGTCCGCACCGAAGCGGACAAGACCGGCAACGGCCAGCCCGACCTCGTCGTGGAGTACGAGAAGGGCGAGAAGCGTCGCCAGACCGAGGACCGCAACGGCGACGGCGCCGTCGAGGTGGTGACCCGCTTCGGCGACGGCGGTGCCATCCTCGAGGTCCAGGAGGACAGCGTCGGCGACGGGATCTTCGACAAGAAGAGCTTCTACGAGAACGGCCAGGTCGCGCGCATCGAGCAGGACAAGACGGGCGACGGCGTGGCCGAGATCATCGCCTACTACGAGAACGGACAGCTCGCCCGACAGACCGAGGACACGACGGGCGACGGCAACCACGACCTCGTCGTCAACGTCGACTCCAAGGGCCGGCGCGTGCAGGA
This sequence comes from Myxococcota bacterium, assembly GCA_028284295.1. Classification (GTDB taxonomy): domain Bacteria; phylum Myxococcota_A; class UBA9160; order UBA9160; family UBA4427; genus JAJDAN01. The sequence goes on from JANQSB010000258.1 coordinate 800, forward strand.
GAGCGACACCACCGGGGACGGCCAGACCGACCTGTGGGTGACCGCCGACGACGAGGGCCAGGTGCTGAAGCGCCAGGAGGACCGCAACGGGGACGGCAAGCCCGACTTCACGGTCCTCTTCAAGAACGGCGTCGCGTATCAGGTGGACGAGGACACCCGAGGCGACGGCTGCGTGGACCTGCGGCGCTGGGTGGACAAGAACGGCAACGTCACCGCCGAAGAGCGCGACACCAGCGGCAACTGCAAGTACGACACCTGGAACTACTACAAGGGCGGCATCCTGGCGAAGCAGGGCCAGGCGACCAAGGGCTCCGGCCGTCCGGACGTGCTCTCGCACTTCGACAAGAAGGGCGTGCTGACCGTCCAGGAGCTGATCACGGTTCCCGACGGCAAGCAGCCCGACAAGAAGCTCTTCCTCTCGCCCGGAGGCGAGATCGTCAAGCACTGCGCCGACACCGACGGCGACGGCAAGCTGGAGATGCTACTCGACTTCGCGGGCGACGATCTGCGCTCCGCCCTGGTCGATACCGACGGAAGCGGCCGCGCCAACGAACGCGAGATCTACGAGAACGGCGAACGGGTGCGCATCGAGACCGACACCAACGGCGACGGCCGGCCGGACGTCGTCATGTACATGCAGGGCGACGAGGTGGTGCGACAGGACGAGGACTCGAGCTTCGACGGCATCCTCGACCGGCGCTTCGACGGCGACACGCCGGTGGAGGTCGTCGGCCAGCCGAAGGCGCCGCCGGAGCTGCCGGAGCTGGGCTGTGGCGAATTCGACTCCTTCTGGAAGCGCCGCCGCTAGCGCTCGCCGATTTCCACTCGCTGAATCAGGAAAGGTCCGGATGGCCCGCATACAGACATCGCTGGGAGACAGTGGATCCCTCGTGGAGAGCGCCGCGCGCGACTGGACCGAGGCCGACGGCACCCGTCGGCTCTGGTCCGGCGACGCGTCGCTGTGGACCGGAGACAGCGAAGCGCGCTGGCTGGGCTGGCTGGGGATGCCGGCGGGCGGCGGCGCCCTCGACGCCGACCTGGTCGCGCGGCTGCGGTCCCACGTCGACAAGCAGGGCATCGAGCACCTGGCCGTCCTGGGCATGGGCGGCTCGAGCCTGTGTCCCGACGTGCTGGCGGCGACCTTGGGGGCCGACGCCCGGGAGAGGGGCTTCCCGAGGCTGCACGTCTTCGACAGCACCGTCCCCGACGCCGTGCGCCGCAGCCTCGGCCAGCTCGACCCGGAGCGCACCCTCTTCCTGGTGGCGTCGAAGTCCGGCAGCACCATCGAGCCGAACACGCTGCTGGCCCACTGCTGGGCCGAGCTGACCCAGCGCCTGGGCGAGGCGGACGCCGGCAGCCGCTTCGTCGCCATCACCGACCCGGGCAGCAGCCTCGAGGCCCTGGCCCAGGAGCGCCGCTTCGTGGGCATCGCCTACGGCATGCCCGAGATCGGCGGTCGCTTCTCGGCACTGTCGCCCTTCGGCATGCTGCCCGCCGCTCTCATGGGCCTCGACACCGGCGACTTCCTGGCGCGCGCCCGGGCCATGGCCGAAGCCTGCGGCCCGGACGTGGCGCCCGTCGACAATCCCGGCGTCCACCTCGGCCTGGTCATGGGCGCGCTCGCCCGGGCCGGTCGGGACAAGCTCAGCTGCGTGATCTCGCCCGGCATCGAGCGGCTGGGCGCGTGGCTCGAGCAGCTGATCGCCGAGAGCACCGGCAAGCACGGTCGCGGCATCGTGGCCATCGGCGACGAGGACCTCGGCGCGCCCGAGGTCTACGGCGACGACCGCCTCTTCGCCTACGTGCGCCTGGCCCACGCGCCGGCGGTCGGCCAGGACGCCGCCGTCGACGCGCTCGAGGCGGCGGGACAACCCGTGGTGCGCATCGAGGTGGCCGACCCCGAAGAGCTGGGCGCCGAGTTCTTCCGCTGGGAGGTCGCCACCGCGGTCGCCGGTGCCGTGCTCGAGCTGAACCCCTTCGACCAGCCCGACGTCGAGTCCGCCAAGGTCGCGGCCCGCAGCCTGATGGAGCGCTTCGAGAAGAAGGGCGCCCTGCCCCGCCCGAAGGCCGTCCTGGAGGAGGACGGCATCAGCCTCTACACCGAGAACGGCAAGAAGCAGAAGGGCTCCCTGCGAGACGCCCTGCTCGGGCACCTGGGACGCCTCTCGCCCGGCGACTACTTCGCGATCAACGCCTACCTCGACGCCGATCCCCACACCGAGGCCGACTGCCAGGCGATCCGACTGGCGGTGCGGGACCGGCACCGGGTGGCCACGGCGCTCGGCTTCGGACCGCGCTTCCTGCACTCGACCGGCCAGCTCCACAAGGGCGGCCCGAACACCGGAGTCTTCCTGCAGATCACCACCGACCCGGCCGAGGACCTGCCCGTGCCGGGCCAGCCCTGGTCATTCGGCGTGCTGGCCGGGGCCCAGGCCCAGGGTGACTTCGAGGTGCTGGCCGAGCGGGGACGGCGGGCGTTCTGGGTGCACTTGTCCGATCCTCGGGACGGGCTGGCGCGACTGCGCGACTGGCTCGCGTAGACGCCCGGAGCCCCGGATCCCGGAGCCCTGGCCCCCGGAGCCCAGCCCGTGAGCCTGCACCCCGAACGCGCCCTCGACCCCGGCACCCGTGCCGCACTCGAGCACGTGCAGGACGGCATGACGCTCGGGCTGGGCACGGGTCGCGCCGCCGAGGCCTTCGTCCGCGGCCTGGGCATGCAGTGCGCCCAGGGCCTGTCGGTCCGCGGCGTCCCCACCTCCGAACGAACCGCGGCCCTGGCGCGCGAGCTGGACATTCCGCTGGTGACCCTGACGGAGGCCGGACAGATCGACGTCACCTTCGACGGCGCCGACGAGGTCGACCCCCAGCTCGACCTCATCAAGGGCTACGGAGCCGCCATGGTGCGCGAGAAGATCGTCGCGGCCTCGTCGCAGAAGCTCGTGATCCTCGTCGGACCCGAGAAGCGCGTGGACGTGCTGGGCGCGCGCGGCAAGCTGCCCGTCGAGGTGCTCGACTTCGGCCTGCCCCTGTGTCGCGAGCGACTGCGCGAGCTCGGTTGCGAGCCGGAGCTGCGGCAGGACGCCGCGGGCGAGGCCCTGGTCACCGACAACGGCCACCGGATCCTCGACTGCAAGGTCGAGCCCATCGAGCGGCCCGCCGAGCTGGAGGAATCCATCCTCGGGATCCCCGGCGTGCTGGGGACCGGACTCTTCCTGGGCCTGGCCGACTTCGTGATCGTCCGCGACGGAGACGACACGCAGGTCCTGGAGCGGAACGGCTCGCGCTAGGGGCAGCCTCGGGCCCGCGTCCGGTCTCGCTGGGGAGATGCTCCACGGCCTAGTGACGAGCTCTCGGCCCGCTCGTGCGGCACTGCGGCATCGAGCCCCGCTGCGCAGCGCCAAAGTCGACGGCTCCCCCCATTCGGGGGGATCTGACGCCGGGCTTCCGATGTTATGATGCGAGTGCGGGCGACATCGGAGGGGATGTTGATCACTGCACTGACGACCGGATCCCGGGGTCTTAGGAGCGTTGGGCCGATCGCTCTTGCGGTCGCCCTCCTCCTCGCACTCTCCGTGGCACTGAGCCCGCCAGCCCACGCGGTCGACCTCGACGTGCAGCTCGGCTGCCCCGACACCGTCAACTCCGGTGAGCAGGTCGAGCTGGACCTGCTGGTGGTCAATCAGGGCTGCAGCGAGACGACGGTCCGGATCATGGCCAGCATGGTCGGCAACGGCAACAACAGCGCGCGTGGCGTTGCGATCATCGGTCCCGAGATCGTCGGGTCGGAGGTGACCATCCCAGCGGCTCAGGACCAGCTCTCGGGCGTCTGCTCCCTCAATCAGTGCGAAGGAAGCAACCTTTTCTGCTTCAGCGACGAAGACTGCCGTTGTCGCGAGGTCAATCCGATCGGAGTGGCGCTGGACCTGACGGTGCCGACCCCCGTTCCGGAAGCCTTCGACCAGACGATCATGGAGCAGCTCGTGCTCACGAATGCACCCGCGGAAGGCTTCACCCAAGCCAACGAGTGTCGGATCGCCGTGCCCGAGCCCGACATCGGGCTTCTACACCTGCTCGCTGCAGCGGTGGTCCTCGCCCTCCACGGGCTGGCCCGCACCAGGAGCGTAAGGGAGATCCAATCATGACTGTCGTCCAGACCTACTCGAGCAGCTGGCTCGCCATCGCGTCGATGGCGCTCCTGATGCTCCTTGCGCTGCCCTCGCACGCCCAGGAGCTGGAGTCGACGCTGACCTGTCCGGCATCCGAGGACGCTGGCCAATCGGTCGACGCCATGATGAGCTACGAGAACGAAGGCTGCGGCAGCATCCAGGTGAGAATCATCTCGACGATCGTCGGCAACGGCGACGACACCCTGGGTGGGCTCGGCATCTACGGCCCCACGATTGCAGAAGCGGTCGTCGTGGTTCCCGCCGGAACGGATCGATTCTGCGGCTGCGACACCGGCAACTGCAACTGCAGCGGCCAGGCCTGCACCGACGACAGCGACTGCCCGTTCTGCTACGCCCAGGAGCCGGGCGTCGCCAACGTCCCCGTGGAGGTCGCGCCCCCTCTCCCGGCAGCGCTCGAGGGCACCGTCTCGACGGTGATCCTGATGAGCGAATACGGTGCCGAGAAGACCAAGATCAACCAGTGCCTCGTGGAAGTGCTCTAGCTCCCAGCGACTCCCTCCTGCTCCCCGACATGCGGTGGGTTCTGCGATCGGGCCTGGTCGTGCTGCTGGCGCTCGGCTGCGCACCCGAGCCGCCGGGCTCGCAGGTCCGCGAGCCAGCGATGTCTTCGCGGATCGCCCTGTCGGGCGTCTCGGTGGCACTCGAGGGGCCAGCCGGTCTCCACACCCTGAAGGCACCTCGGGTCGAGTATCGGAACCGCCCGGGAGCATCCGGCTTCGCGACCTATCACACGATCGCCGACCTGGTCATCGCCGGCGGCCAGCTCTCGATCTCGCTCGAGGAGCACGGCGGCTTCGGCTCGGTTCCGCGAACCCTCGATGACCTCGCGCCAGCTTCCGGAGACGACATCGATGGCGACGCGACCGGGCTCCAGATGGAGCTGCCCCAGGTCGACGATGCGCGAATCACGCGGCTCCTCTTCGAATCGCCGACGATCCTCCTCGTGACTCCCTCCGGCGCTGAAGCGGCCATTCAAGCGTCCGCAGGCCGCTACGACCTTCGCTCCGGGACTCTCTCCCTGGACGGCAGCGTGCGCGTCCGGACGGCGAGCGGCCAGGAGCTCCGGGCGCCGAGCGGAGTGCTGTCCCGCGACCACGACGGGCTCTTCTTCCCGCGTGGTCACGAGCGATACGGCCGTCGCCAGCCGGGCAGCGCGTGGGCGTCCCTCGATGCCAGCGGCGAGGTCTCGACGACACGGGTCGGGCGCCCCATCGCCTACGAAGACCTGATCGAGAACCTCGAACGCATCGTTCTGCTCCACTACGCCGAGCAGGCGCCACCCGAGCTTCGCCCCCTGATGCTCGCGCTCCTCTCCGGCCTTCAGGCGAACGCCTCGAAGTGAGCTCGCGTGGGCCGGGACGCCTCAGGGCGTGCCCAGCAGCGCCACGGCCAGGCGCGCCGTCGCGCGCAGTCCGGTCTCGAGGGTCGGCTCCGCGTCCGGCGCGTAGCGACTCGAGTGCAGCGAGGGCAAGGGCTCGCCGCCCTCCTTCATGGACGCCTGGTAGCGGTCCTCGGGCACCGTCCCCAGGCGGAACATGAAGGCAGGGAATCCCTTGGCCCGGTGATAGCGGCCGAAGTCCTCGCCGCCCATGGCCGCCGGCAGGGCGACGACCTGCTCGTCCCCCAGGAAGGCCCGGAAGAGCTCCGCACCGCGCGCGGAAAGCTCCGGGTCGTTGTACATGGCGGGCGTGTACTCGTCCTTCACGACGACGTCGGGGGGTCGCGGGCACTGGAACGCCACGCAGGTGTCCACCGCCAGCTGGCGGATCGAGTCGAGCAGCAGATCGCGGACCTCGTCCGCGTAGGACCGCACCGTCAGCTGCAGCCGCACCTCGTCGGGGATGACGTTGTGCTTCGCGCCACCGTGGATGGAGCCGACCGTCACGACGGCGGGATCGATGGGATCGACCCGGCGGCTGACGATCGTCTGCAGCTGGGTGACGAGGTGGGCAGCCGTGACGATGGGATCGACGGTGCTGTGCGGACGCGCGCCGTGGCCCCCGCGGCCGTGGATGGTGATGTCCACCGAGTCGACGTTGGCGGCCGCCCAGCCACTCACCCAGCCGATGGTGCCCACCGGCAGCCCTCCGTCGACGTGCAGGGCGATGGCGTGGTCCGGCAGCGGAATCCGGTCGAAGAGTCCGTCGGCGATCATCATGCGCGCGCCCTTGCCGAGCTCCTCGGCGGGCTGCGCGATCACCACCAGGTTGCCCCGCCAGGCGTCGCGCAGGTCGGCGAGCAGACGCGCGGTGCCGATCAGGTTGGTGACGTGGACGTCGTGGCCACAGGCGTGCATGACGCCGACCTGGGTGCCGTCGGGCTGCGTGCGCACGACCCGGCTCGCGTAGGGGAGCCCGGTGGTCTCGGTGACGGGCAGTCCGTCCATGTCGCCGCGCACGAGCAGCGTCGGCCCCTCGCCGTTCTCGAGCAGCCCGACGACGCCGTGGCCGCCGACCCGCTCGGTCACCTGGAAGCCCGCCTGGCGCAGGGTCTCGGCGACCAGTGCCGCGGTCTCCTCCTCCTCGAGCGAGAGCTCCGGGTGGGCGTGCAGGAAGCGGTAGGTGTCGAGCAGGTCCGGCAGGGCCGTTCGAACCCAGTCGTCGATCCGCTCGTCCAGGCGGCCCTCGTTTCCGGACGCGCTCCAGGCGGGCTGCGGGACGAGCTGCAGGACCAAGAGGAGCAGCGCGAAGGCCGCCCCGCCCGCCACGAGACCCCGGCTCCAGTTTCTGGGCATCCGCACGGCTACCTCCCCGCGAGGCCCCTGGACGGACCCCGCGCCCAAAGTGGCATAATCCGCCGCCCATGTCGGGCACGACCTCGAAGCCGGAAGGCTGCCGCCGGAACCGGACCGCCCGCACGCTCCGGGCTCCCCTGCTCGTGCTGGCCGCACTGGCCGTGCTGCTGGCGCTCGCCGCGCCGGCCGGGGCGGTGATCATCGCCACCGGAGACGGCACCGGAAACACCACCGCGCCCGAGGACGACTTCGGCTTCGCCAACGTCGGCAAGGTGCGCGAGACCGTCGTCTATCTGGGCAACGGCTGGGTGATCACCGCCAACCACGTCGGATCCCGGGACGTCGAGCTGCTGGGAGAGATCTACACGCCGGTCCCGGGCTCGCGGACGCGCCTCCGGAACCCCGAGGCCCGGGTCTCGGCAGACCTGGCGCTCTTCCGCCTGCGCGAGCCGCACCCCCCGCTGCCTCCGGTCCGGCTGCGCGAGACCCCGCCCCGCATCGGCGACGAGGTCATCCTCGTCGGCCGCGGTCCCGACCGAGGCGACCCGCTCGAGTTCGAAGACCGCTCGGGATGGCACTGGGCCGATACGACCCGACTGCGCTGGGGGACCAACCGCGTCCACGCCATCGGCCTGGAGGTGCAGGCCGGCGTCGGCGACTGGACCCGGGCCTTCTCGACCCGTCTCAGCGAGACTGCCCAGACGCCCCATGAGGCCGCCGTGGGTCTGGGGGATTCCGGCGGCGGCGTCTTCCTGAAGAACGGCGACCGCTGGGAGCTGGCGGGCGTGCTCTTCGCCACCCAGACCTCCGAACGGCAGCCGCCGCGGACGACGCTCTACGGCAACATCACCCTGGCCGCGGACGTCGCCGCGTATCGCGCCCAGATCCTGTCGCATGTCTCCGTGCCGTCCTGCAGCAACGGCCTGGACGACGACGGCGACGGCCTGCGCGACCACCCGGAAGACGACGGCTGTACGAGCCCGGAAGACCGCACCGAGGCCTCACCGTTGGTGACGGTCACCGGCGACGGACCGGAAGAAGAAGCGCGGCTGTGGACCGTCGTGGCGCTGGGATTCGGGGGACTGCTGGCCCTGGTCGTGGGGCTCGCCCTCGCCGCCCGGCGCATCTGAGCGGCATCGGCTTCCCCGTCCTGACCCCCCTTTTCGCCCCTTTTTCGCCCGAGGCGCGTTTTCGTGTATGTTTCGCCTCCGTGCCCGAGCCCCAGGAACGCCATCTCGACGGCCTGAACGACGCCCAGCGGCAGGCGGTCGAGCACGGCCTGACGGGGACCGACGCCGACGACCGGCGCCCGCTGCTGATCATCGCCGGTGCGGGCAGCGGCAAGACCAACACGCTGGCGCACCGCGTGGCCCACCTGGTGCACACGGGCGCCGATCCGCGCCGGATCCTGCTGCTGACCTTCACGCGTCGGGCCGCCGCCGAGATGACGCGTCGCGCGCGGGCCATCCTGGCCCGGGCCGGTCGCGACGACGGCAATGCCGCGGGGGCGGGCCGCAACGCGCGCCAGGACGTGCGCTGGTCGGGCACCTTCCACGCCATCGCCAACCGCCTGCTGCGGCTGCACGCCGAGAGCGTCGGGCTCGATCCGGGCTTCACGGTGCTCGACCGTTCGGACGCGGCCGACCTGATCGACGTGCTGCGCGGCGACCTGCGAAGCGCCGCCACCCGGGGCGGGCCCGAGACGAAGCGCGGCTCCGACCGACCCGGCCGCTTCCCCCGCAAGGCCACCTGCCTGGCGATCTACTCGCACACCGTCAACGCCCAGTGCTCCCTCGGCGAGACCCTCGAGCGCGGCTATCCCTGGTGCGCCGAATGGGAGGACGAGCTTCGCGGGCTCTTCGCCGCCTACGTGGACGCCAAGCAGCAGAAGCAGGTCCTCGACTACGACGACCTGCTCCTGTACTGGCACTACCTGATGCAGGAGCCCGCCCTGGCGCGGGAGGTCGGCGAGCGCTTCGACCACGTGCTGGTCGACGAGTACCAGGACACGAACGCCCTCCAGGCCTCGGTGCTGCTCGCGATGCACGATGCGGCCGGCTGCGCGCTCACCGTCGTGGGGGACGACGCCCAGGCCATCTACGGGTTCCGCGCCGCCAGCGTCCGCAACATCCTCGACTTCCCGCAGCACTTCTCGCCCCCGGCACGGGTGGTGCCCCTCGAGCGCAACTACCGCTCCACCCAGCCGATCCTCGACGCCGCCAACGCCGTGATCGCCGAGAGTCCGGACCGCTTCGAGAAGCAGCTCCACTCCGAACGCGTGTCCCAGCAGCGTCCGAAGCTGGTCACCGCCGAGGACGAGACCGCCCAGGTCGACTACGTGATCGAGCAGGTCGTCTCGAATCGCGAGGCCGGGGTGGCGCTGCAGCAGCAGGCGGTGCTGATGCGCGCCGCCCACCACGGCGACGCCCTCGAGATCGAGCTGTCGCGCCGCGCGATCCCCTACGTGAAGTACGGGGGGCTCAAGTTCCTCGAGGCGTCCCACGTGAAGGACACGCTGTGCGTGCTGCGCTGGGCCGAGAATCCCCGGGACGACGTGGCCGGCTATCGCGTGCTGCAGCTGCTGCCGGGGGTCGGTCCGCGGACCGCGCGCAACGCGCTCGAGGGTCTGGGCGCCGCGCGCTTCGAGCTCGAGGCCCTGCGGCGCTTCCGTCCGCCGCCACCGGCGCGCGAGGACTGGCCCGGCCTGTGCGAGCTGCTGGGCCGGCTGCGCACGGGAAACGGGACCGGACAGGTCGACTGGCCCGCGCAGCTCGGCTGGGTTCGCGACTGGTACGAGCCACACCTGTCACGGCTCTACGACTCGGCCCCGGTGCGCGTGGGAGACCTCGAGCAGCTCGAGCAGATCGCCACCTCCTACGCCTCGCGCGAACGCTTCCTCTCGGAGCTCACCCTCGACCCGCCCCAGTCGACGGGTGACGAGGCCGGCCCCCCGCATCTCGACGAGGAGTTCCTGATCCTCTCCACCATCCACTCCGCCAAGGGCCAGGAGTGGGACGCGGTGTTCGTGCTGAATGCGGCCGACGGCTGCATCCCTTCCGACATGGCGACCGGCAAGCCCGAGCAGATCGAGGAGGAGCGACGGCTGCTCTACGTCGCCATGACCCGGGCCCGGGACCAGCTTCACCTGGTCCACCCCCAGCGCATGTTCATCCGCCAGCAGCACCGCCACGGCGACCGGCACGTCTACACGCCTCGGACGCGCTTCGTGCCCGACGGGATGCTCGAGAAGTTCGAGCAGACGAGCTACAGCCCGCTGCGGGACGCAGACGCAACCGTGGGCGGGCGGACGGCGGTGCGCGTGGACGTGGCCTCGCGCCTGCGACGGCAGTGGGCCTGAGCCCGACGCGCTACTGCCGCGGCCCGGCGGTCCCCCGGTAGACGAAGCCGCGCCTCTCCATGCACTCGGAGAAGACGTCCGCGTAGGGCACGGCGTCGGCCGGCACCTCGGCGCTGCAGGCGCGGATGGCCTTCTCGGGGCTCTTCGGCGCCCGCGCGAACGGGCCGGTCGCGCAGCCCACGACCCCGCCGCACGCGAGCAGCACGAGCAGGAGCTGCGTTCGTCTGACCATGACGCACAAGGTAGCACCGGCTCGGATCGGCCCGGTGTGGCTGGCCTTCCGAGCCAGATCCAGCCAGTCGCGACCGATCGCAGCCGCGGGCCCCCTGCGCATCGCGCGAGAGCCGGGCACGGCCGTTGCACCGGGCGGGCACTCACCCGAGAGGACCCCCAGGAGGAAGACCCGCATGCAAGCGATTCGATCGGTGCTCTGGATCGGCCCGGCCACGGGCCTCGGCGAGACCGCGCTTCCCGAAAGTCCCTGCGTCGACATCACCTGGGTGCGCGACGTGGCCGCCGCCGTGGGACTGGGCCCTGCCCGCTTCGACGTCGAGGTCCTGGACGCAGCCGACCCGCGCCGGGCAGCACGCGAGCTGGCCCGGCTGCGGGCCCGGGACGTCGGTGCGCCGATCCTGGTCCGCACTCCGGGCGACCCCGACGAGCACGGCGGCGCGCTGGTCGACGCGGGGGCCACCGCCGTCGTGCCGTCGAACGTCGATCCCGAGACGTTGCGAGCCCGGATCGACGAGCTGGCCGAGACGACGGTGGCCTGCCCGGCCCCGGCGACGCCAGCGCCCCGGGGAGAGACGGTCGGGAGCAGCGCCGCCTGGCGGGAGGTCCTGACCCTGGTCGCGCGCGCCAGCGCCTCCCTTGCCACGGTGCTGGTCTCGGGCGAGACCGGCACGGGCAAGGAGGTGATCGCGCGCGCCGTCCACCGCGGCGGCCCGCGCGCCACCCGACCCTTCGTGGCCGTCAACTGCGCGGCCTTTCCGGACACCCTGCTCGAGAGCGAGCTCTTCGGCCACGTACGGGGCGCCTTCACGGGCGCCGATCGCGACAAGCCCGGCCTGTTCGCCGAGGCCGACGGCGGAACCCTCTTCCTCGACGAGATCGGCGAGACCTCGGGCCCCCTGCAGGCGACGCTCCTGCGGGTGCTGCAGGAACGCGAGGTGCGGCCCGTGGGCAGCGCGCGCTCGCGGCCGATCGACGTGCGGGTCATCGCCGCCAGCAACCGCGACCTGCGCGCCGAGGCCGCGCGCGGCTTCTTCCGCGAAGACCTCTACTACCGGCTCGCCGTCTTCCCCATCGGGGTACCGCCCCTGCGGACCCGGCGCGAGGACGTGCTGCCCCTGGCCGAGCACTTCCTCGCCCGCCACGGAGCCCGCGAAGGCAAGGCCGGCTGCCGGCTCTCCCACCCGGCCGCCCACCTGCTACTCGCCTACGACTGGCCGGGCAACGCCCGCGAGCTCGAGAACGAGATGCAGCGCGCCCTGGCCCTGGCCGAGGCCGGTGGCCTGATCACGCCGAAGCTGCTGTCTCCCGCCATCAGCGCCATCACCGAGCCCATCCGCGACAGCCTGCGACCGGGCGACACCCTGCGCGCCACGATGGACCGCATCGAGTCCTGGCTCATCCGCCGCGCCCTCGAGCAGAACGGCCGACGCCGCAACACGACGGCGCGCAAGCTCGGGATCACCCGCGAGGGCCTCTACAAGAAGATGAAGCGGTTGGGGATCGAGTAGTGTGTCTCTTTTCGATCTGCGGGCGAGCGCCGCCGTTGGCCTGCATTCCCGAGCCGCTCCTGAGCCGCCTTGCGGCGGCCTCTCGCTCAGGGGTCGTCGGGGCAGTCGAGGGAGGTCGTCTGCTCGATCAGGTCCCGGCAGGCCAATGCGTCGTTGTTGTTGACGAGCACGGGTTGGAGCGCGGGCCTCTCGCAGCTCACGGTCGCCCCGCTGTCCGGCGCGCCCACCCCTACCAGCGAAAGGGCCGGAACCTGTGTCGCGGGCACCGCGGCACAGATCTCGTCCTCCATGGAGCAGCTGAAGGCTCCGTCGTAGATACAGTCCCCGAGCAGGCCGCAGGAGAAGCCCGGAGCGCAGTCGTCGTCGGAGCCGCACGGATTACTGGCCCAGAAGACCGGATCGTCACACCAGTAGGCGCCCAAGGGGACCGAAGCGTCGACGCACCCTACGGGAGAGCTGGTCTTCCCGACAGGGTTCAACTCGTTGTCGACACACGCCCGGGCGCAGACTGCGTCCCTCCCGGGGATGTCGATCCCCACCTCGACCGTTCCCGGGACCGAACCCTGGCAGTAGGTCGCTCCGGTCAGGTCCTCGATGCAGGTACAGAGGGGGTCGCAGATCCGGGGCCGGAATACCTCGTTTTCCATATCGGCCTTCTCGCAGACGGCCTGCTTGATCTTCTCGAGGGAGAGGCGGGACGGGGTCTGCGCGGCGGCGGTCGGGAGGATGCAGCTCGAGGCGAGGACCGCCAGGAGCGCCTGCATAGTTCGTCTCATACCGATCGACTCCTTCCGAAGGGCAGGCGGAAGCTAGAGGGTCGCCCGTTCAGGACACCCGGCTCCGGCCGGTAGAGGGTGTCGTCCACCGTGTAGACGAAGTCGAGATGGCGCATCTTGCGCAGAACCTCGTCCTTGGTCGGTTCCTGGAGGCTCGGTGTCACGGGCAGGCGATACCTGCGCCCCCGTTGGCCTGGGCCTCGATCAGCGCGATGCACTCGAGGGCGTCGTTGCTGTTGAGAGAGGTCGCGGCAAGAGGGGGGGTCTCGCAGGTGACCGCGTCCGGGCTGTCCGGCGGGACCACGCCGACCAGCCGGACGACCTCCTGCGGGGTCGTCGTCTCGGGGATCGAGTCACAGACGACCGGAGTCGTAGCCGGAACCGCGACGTCGCAGATCGCGATTGATGGGAGCTCGCATCGACCGGACGGACAGACGTAGCCCGGCGCGCAGTGGGCGTCGCTGGTACAGGAGGGGATCGCACCATCGACGCATCGGGCCCTGACAGTGCCCGTGCCGTCCTTGAAAATGCACGCGCTGCCTGCCTGGCAGTCCGCGGCTGTCTTGCACGCACCTGTCGGGTTGAGACCGGCGTCGACGCAGATGCCCACGCATTCAGCGTCGCGAGGCGGGGCGGTGACCGTTTTCGAAGCGGAGATCTCGCCCGGAACGGGCTCCACACAAGTGTCCACGGCGGCCAGGTCCGGCTGCCCCGCCAGGCACGCACACTCGGGTGAACAGACGAAGGGCCGAACGCTCCAGCCCTCGTGATCCGCCGTTGCGCACAGGGCGGCCTCCAGGCGCGACAACGAGCGCCGCTGCTCCTGCGCCAGCCCCTGGCCCGCGGCGGCCGCGACGAGAGTGGTCGCCATCATGCCCGCCAAGGTGCTTCTCATCATCTTCTGGACCTCCCAGCTCGGCTTCGGAGACGGCTCAAGAGCCCGAGGCAGGCCAGCCCCGACGCGAGCGAGAGCGCGAAGCCTGGCTCCGGCAAGTAGATGGTGTCGTCCACCGTGTAGACGAAGTGGCTCTCGCCGTCCTGGTCGAAGCCCAGGGTGACGTCGCTGAAGGGCGTATCGGAGACCAGGCCCACGAAGTAGACGAGGCCGCCGTCGGACAGCATCGCGTCGGGGACGTCGCTGTTCGAGGCGGTCCCCACGGGCGTGACGACCCGGATCTCGCCGGCCTCCGCCGGGTCGCTGGTGACGAGGTAGAGGCCGAAGAACGTATTCGGCGCGGCCAACGAGAAGGCCAGGGCGTCGCCGTCGAGCAGTGCCTCGTCGCCGTTGTCGACGCCGAGCGAGATGGCGGGCGACTCACTCTCGAAGGCGGCGGTGGCGATGGGGCCCTCGACCGGGGCCATGGTCATGACGCCGAGGTCGCCCAGCGTGCTGACCGGATCCTGATCGGCCAGGCTCTCGAAGTCCTCGACCGTGGTGCCGGCGCCACCGAGTGCGGCGTCGAAGGACGGCCGGTCGGCGTATCCGGTGGTGATCGCTGTGAGCGGCGTCACGCTGAGTCCGAGATCGGCGAGGGAGAAGGTGTCGATGCTGCCGTTGGTGTAGAGCAGCCCTCCGACGAAGGCGGCGCGGTACGTCCCCTCCGCCTCGATGGCCTGGGCGACGGCGGCCAGCACCTCGTCCGCCGTGGCCCCGGCGTTCGTCGAGACGCCGAGCGCCACGCCGCCCACCGTGATCGAGACGCTGCCCTTCATGCTGTGGCCGAAGAGGTCCTGGGCGGCGTTCTCGTTCCAGCAGGCGGCCGCGCAGCCGTCGCCGCCGACGTTGCCGCCGTCGTCGCACTCCTCGCCGAGGCCGGGCTGGATGATCCCATCGCCGCAGAACTCGATCACGCACTGGTCGCTGCAGCCGTCCCCGCTCGTCTCGTTGCCGTCGTCACAGGCCTCGGGTCCCTGGAGAATGCCGTTGCCGCAGGCGTCTCCGTAGAGCGCGTTGACTCCCCCGACGCCGTCCTCGAAGGGCACACCGGAGGCCAGGTCATCGGCGCCGTCGGCGTCGAAGTCTCCGCTCGCGAGCGCGCTGGCGAAGCCGTCGCCGGCTTCCGGCGTGTCGTCGATCGAGGAATCGTCCTGCGTCCAGTACTGGCTGCCGGCCGCCTGGGGACCGCCCGAGCTGCCGTAGAGCACGTGCACCGAGCCCGCGCTGGCCTGGCTGGTGACCGTGTCCCCGGGGCTGCCGATCGCCAGGTCGTCGTAGGCGTCGCCGTCGAAGTCGCCGGCCGCCAGCGACTCGCCGAAGCGCGCGTCCTGCTCGGGCCCCGGAGCGCCGGCGATCAGCCCCTCGCCCCAGTGCTGGTCGTCGACGTTCCACAGCCCGATGCTCGAGCCGAAGATCACCTGCACGGCGCCCGCGTTGGAGAAGCCCGATTCGACGGTGCCCGGTACGCCCACGGCCAGGTCGTCGTAGGCGTTGCCGTCGAAGTTCCCGGCGGCCAGCGAGTAGCCGAACTGCTCGTTCGGCTCGGCCTCACTGTCGAGGCTGGCGTCCTGATGCCAGAGGTTGTTGCCCGTCGGCGTGAGGCCGGCGGCCGACCCGAAGACCTGATGCACGGCCCCGGCCGCGGAGTCGCCGCCCACGCTCTCGAAGGGCACGCCAATCGCGAGGTCGTCGCGCCCGTCGTCGTCGAAGTCGCCCGCCACCAGCGCAAACCCGAACTGGTCGCCGATCTCCGGCGCGTCCATCAGGCCGTTGAACCCCTGCTCCCAGGCCTGCTCGTCCAGCGGGGCGTCTCGGCTCATGCCCGAGTCGG
>JANQSB010000262.1 GCA_028284295.1 Myxococcota bacterium
AGGTCGAAGGGGTCCTCGGCCGCCGCAGAGCGCGTGGTGACCATGGCGCCGTCGGCGAACTCCGTCACGAACTCGACGTAGCGGGCGCCCACGGCCACGTCCTCGGTGTCGCTGATGCCGACCGTCGCCAGCGCGACGGCCGGGTCCGCGCTGCAGATGTAGGCGCGGTTGAGGTTCTGGGCCGGCAGGTTCGTCACGCTGAAGGTCGCCACGGGGTTGTAGCCTTCGACGCGCAGACGCGACTCGATCTTCGCGAAGTACTCGGCGACCCGCGGCCCGACCTCGACGTCGGTCTCGATCTCCATGCGCTTGGGGAGTCGGATCGTGGCGCGCAGGAGCGGAATGCCCAGCACCAGCACCGGGCCGACGAAGACCGAGAGCAGGATGGTGTCGAGGGTCGCCGGTTGGGGCACCAGGCCCAGCAGCCACTCCACCTTGGCTCCTTTCGCGCCGGAACGGCGCTCCAGGAGGAGGCTTCGGCGACCCTCGCGGGAGGCTTGAACGCCGTCCGGTGTCGCGCGGGCCAGCGCCCCGCTAGCGGAGGGCCGCCAGCCAGCTGGCGTCGGGGGCGGCCTCTCGCGCCCGGTGGCGCAGCCACCCGTGCGCGACGACCAGGGCCGCCGCGTAGGCGGCCGCGAGCCCGAGGCGCGGGGCGGTGCCGAGGGCGGACTCGCGCACGAAGCTCTCGGTCAGCGCGGCCAGGAAGAAGAGCGGCACCGAGAGCACGACGAGCACCAGGGCGGGCACCGCGTCCTCGCGCAGGGCGACGCTGCGGCGTCGACGTCCGGGCGCGGCCACCGCGGCGCCGAGCACGAGCCCGGCCGCGCTACAGAGCGTGATGGCGGTGAGCTCCGGCACCGCGTGTGGCGCCAGCCAGGCCAGGAACGGGACGGGTGAGGGGTCGTGCAGGAAGAGGCTCGCGAAGGCGCCCAGCATCATGCCGTTGTAGAGCTGGAGCAGCACGCTCGGCACGCCCGCCAGCACGCCGGTCGCGAAGGCCAGCAGCCCCACCCGGGTGTTGTGGGTGAAGAGGTAGGACCCGAAGATCATGTTGCGTCCGACGGGGGTCTCCGAGCGCTCGAAGAAGGCCGCCCGGGCGTCTGCCGAGTCCCACAGCCGATCGATCCGCTCCGGCGTGTACCCGAACCCGATGGGCAAGAGTGCGTAAAGGGCCGACGGGTCGTGGCGGGTGAGCGCGCCGCCCACGCTGGCCCCCAGGACGAGCAGCAGCCAGGCCAGGACCACCGAGCGCCAGGTCCGCATCGCCAGCCGCGGCAGCTCGCGGCGGAACGAGCCTGCGGGCCCTTCCAGCGCCTTCGCGCCCCTTCGCCGGCCCGCCGAGTAAAGGAAGGCGTACGCTCGGACGCAGAGTCCATTCAGGTGACGGATCGCGTCCGGGTCGCCGTTGCGGTCACGCAGTCGCGACAGCCGGGCGCTGTGGGAGCGATACAAGTGAGCCAGCTCGCGGAGCTCGTCGAAGGGCAGGCCGCGGGCGCGGAGCTTCTCGGCGCGCTCGACGCAGCTCTCGAAGCGTTCGAGCTCGAGACGGGGGTGACGGCGGGCCAGTGCCGGGTCGGCGGGATTCGTCACGCCGGGAAGGGTAGGGTAGGCAAGCTGTCAGCGAGAGGATGAGGCAGGCAGGACATGAGCCAGGCCGGGGCGTCAGGAGTGGCGACAGGAACAGCGACGGGAATGGAGACGGCCGCGCGTCGGGAGGGATCGCTCGGGGGCGCCCAGGTGATCCGTTCGCCCGAGCAGGTGGCGCTGGATCTCCCCATCGCCGGGCCCATGAGCCGGGTGCTGGCCTTCAGCGTCGACTACGGGGTGATCCTCATCCTCGAGATCCTGATCTTCACGGGTCTGATGTTCGCCGGGCTCTCCATGGCCGAGCTCGACCAGCTCGAGCGGATCACCTCGTGGCTGGAGGAGACCCAGGCCGATCTCGAGCGCGGCCGGATGGACGTCGACATCATGAGCGGCTGGATCTTCGTCGTGCTGGCGGTCTGGATCGTGCTCGACTTCCTGCTGCAGTCCGGGTACTTCATCGTGTGCGAGCTGCTCACCCAGGGGCGCTCGCCCGGCAAGGCGGCCTTCGGCCTGCGCGTGGTTCGGGACGGTGGCCTGCCGGTGGGACTGCGCGAGTCGGCCCTGCGCAACCTCCTTCGCATGGTGGACATGCTGCCCAGCCAGTACCTGGTGGGTCTGATCTCGATGACGATCTCGAAGGAGGTGCGCAGGCTGGGGGACTTCGCGGCCGGCACCATCGTGGTTCGAGAGGAGCGGGCGCCGCCCGCACGGCCGATCGAGATCGAGCACGAGCCCCGGGCGGGTGCGCCTGCCTTCCGCTTCGACCACGCGCAGCTGGAGGCCATCGGCCCCGTCGAGCTGCGCCTGGTCCGCCAGACCCTGCGCCGCGTCGAGGAGCTGCCCACCTGGAAGCGCAAGCAGGTGCTCGAGCGCACGGCCGGCGCCATCGCCGCCCGCATCGCCTGGCAGGAGACGCTCGACCCGGAGCACCACCGCGACTTCCTGATGGCCCTGCTGCGGGACCGGGAAGGCCGCTAGCCGGGGTCGAGAGAGCGCCGCGGGCGGGGCCTCGGGAGCGCCGCGAGCGGGGCTTCGGGAGCGCCGCTAGCGGGCTTCGGGAGGGCGTCAGCCGGCCTCCGAGGGGGTGCGCCGGAGGGGCTCCATTCGGTCGGCCGGCGAGCCGATACGGCCCGTATGCGGGATCTCGACAAGGCGCCGGGCAACGCCCGGATCGCAGCTGCGTTGCTCGACGTCCTGACGGGGGTGGGAGACGGTCCCGGAAGGGCCCGGGCCGAGCGTGCGCTCGAGGACGGAACCCCCCCGCGACGGAGACGGACCGACTGGATCGATCCCGCGCGGCTGCGGGACGCCTTCCGGGCGGCCTCGGTGGGCCCCCAGGAGGCGCGCCGGGTGGGACGGGTGCTGGTCGCGCCCCAGGCCGTCGGCCTGCTGCTGAGCTACGCGGGTATCGCCACCCCGGAGAAGGCCTACCGGCGCTGCGACCGGATCCTGCCGCGCGAGGAGCCGGGGGACCGCTTCGAGGCGGTGCACGTCGAGGAGGGCGGCGCGCGGGTCGAGTTCCATCCTGCCTGCCCGTCGCCCCAGGACGTGCTCTTCTGTCAGGTGCGCGCCGGCATGCTCGAGGCGCTCACGCCGCTGTACGGCCTGCTGCCCGCGCGCGTCGACGAGACCGCCTGTGCGCACCGGGGAGCGCCGGCCTGCGTCTACCAGCTGCGATGGCGAAGGACCCCGCGCTCGGGGCTGCTGCTCGGGTCGGCGGTCGGGGGCCTGCTGGGCTGCGCGGCGGGTGCGGGTCTCGCCCTGCTGGCCGGTCTGGCCGACTCGCTGGCCATCGGAGTCGCACTGCTCGTCTCGCTCTCGGGCATCGCGGCCGGTCGCGCCATCGACCTGGCGCGTCAGCTGGATGCGGTCGCCCAAGGAGGGCTCGGCCACCTGGCCCTGCTGGACCAGGCGGACGGGGTGCTGGCCGAGAAGATGGACCTGCTCGCCAAGCTCGAGCGGGCGGGTGCCGAGCCGGCGGTCGAGCGCAGCCTGGGCTCCGCGCCCCTGCGCGCGCGCGAGCCGGAGCCCCGGCCCGAGAGCCTGGCGCGACGGCTGCATCCACCCATCGCCACGCTGCGGCGCGCCGTCGACGAGCTCCGGGAGGCGACGGGAGCGACCGCGGCGGCCGGGCCGAAGGGGAAGGGAAGGGCAAAGGGACCGGGACAGGGACAGGGAAAAGGAAAGGCAAAGGGAAAGGCAAAAGGAAAGGGCAAGCCGAGCAAGCAGCGCATCGCCGCGCTGCTCGACGAGTGCGAGGCGGCCGCGCGAGCACTGCATGCGATGGGGGTCGAGGTGGCAGAAGAAGAAGGCGGGACGTCGTCCGGCTTCCAGTCGGCCGACCTGGCCCAGCTGGTGCGGCGGGGCGTGGCGGCGGTGAAGTCGGAGCGGGCGGCGGCCCAGGAGATCGAGCTCGAGATCGGCTGCGAGCCGGCACCCATCCGGGGCGAGCCCTTCCAGCTCGAGCAGGTGGTGCAGCAGCTCGTCACGAACGCGGCAGACGCCATGCACGGCGAGGGGAAGATCCAGGTCGAGCTGCGCCCCTGTCCCGAAGGCTTCGAGTTCGCGGTATCGGACACGGGCGAGGGCATCGACCCGGAGATCCTCGACAACCTGTTCGACCCGTTCTTCGAGAAGCCCGCCGGGACCGACGGCGGCCTGGGTCTCACCATCTGCTACCGGATCGTGAAGCGACACGGCGGCGAGCTGGCCGTCCACTCGGAAGAGGGACGCGGAACCCGCATCGCGGTCGTCCTGCCCGCGGAAGCCTAGGTCGGAACGGGCGAAGCGACCGGGCTGCTACCCTGCGCCGCCGTGACCGCCCCGGCCGTGGAGACGACGTCGGCGCCCTGGCTCCACCCGATCGCGATCGTGCTGCTCGGGCTCGCCTGCTACGGCCACGTGTTCGGCGCGCCCTTCGTGTTCGACGACCACTCGAACATCACGCAGAACCCGTACATGAAGGTCGAGGGCTTCGACCTGCCGGGCCTGGCGACGGCGGCCTTCGAGAGCCGCTCGCCGCGCCCGGTCGCCAACTTCACCCTCGCGGTCAACCACGCCCTGTGCGGGCTGGAGGTTCGCTGCTACCGCGCCGTCAACGTGGTCGTCCATCTCGCGAACGGCCTGCTCGTCTACGCCCTGGGCAGCCTGCTCCTGCTGCAGCTGTGGCCGGGGCAGTCGGTGCGGGCGTTCCGGGTGTCGTGGGTGGCGGCGGCGATCTTCGTCGCGCATCCGATCCAGATCCAGGCCGTCACCTACGTGGTCCAGCGGATGACCTCGCTGGCGACGCTCTTCTATCTGCTGGCCCTGTGGCTGTGGCTGCGCGGGCGCCTGGCGGAGGGCGCGGAGAGTCGCGCCGCGCGAAGGCGCGACTGGTCGTGGGCGGCTGCCTGCGCGGTGTTCTCCTTTGGCTCCAAGCAGATCGCCGTCACCCTGCCGTTCGCCATCGGGCTCGTCGAGTGGCTCTTCTTCCAGCAGGGGAGTGTCGTCTGGCTGCGCCGGCACCGACTGGCCTTCGCCGGGCTGTGTGCGGCCGTGGGGCTGCTGGGTGTCGGCTACCTCGCGCTGATCGGCTTCCCCGGCTACGACGTGCGCGATTTCACCCTGGGCGAGCGGCTGCTGACCCAGCTTCGCGTCGTCCCCTTCTACGTCTCGCTGCTGCTGCTGCCGCTGCCCGGTCGCCTGAGCCTGATCCACCACTTCGAGCCGTCGACCTCGCTCTTCTCGCCCTTGGCGACGGCGGGGGGTGCGCTGTTCCTGGTGGCGCTGCTGGGCGTCGGCCTGTGGGCCGTCCGGCGCGAGCGGCTTCTGGCCTTCGCGGTGCTGTGGTTCTTCCTGCAGCTGGGTCTCGAGTCGAGCGTGCTGCCCCTGGAGATGGCCTACGAGCACCGCCTGTACCTGCCGATGGTCGCCGTCGCGTTGGCGCTGGCGGAGTGGCTTTCGCGCCTGCCGGGGAGCGCGCGGGGCTCCCCCGTCGCCTTCGCGGGGGTCTCCGGCGCCCTGGTGCTGGCGCTCGCGGTGGCGACCTGGCTGCGCAACGAGACCTGGAACGACGCGCCCGGCTTCTGGTACGACGCCGCCGAGAAGGCGCCGCGCGACGAGCGGGTCTACGTGAACCTCGTCTACACGCTGCGGGCCGCGGATCGCCTGCCCGAGGCCGAGCCCTACATGGCGGCGGTGGTGGAGCGTCGGCCCGAGCTCGCGGACGCGTGGAACACCTTCGGGATCGTCGCCGAATGGGACGGCCGCCGCGACGACGCGGCCGCCCGTTTCGCCGAGGCCGCGCGCCGGGCGCCCGACAACCCCGTCTACCGCATGAAGCAGGGAAGCCTGCTGGCCGCCGCCGGCGACCTGGAGGGTGGGATCGCGAGCCTCGAGGCCACCGTCCGCGCCCATCCCGAGCACGCGAGCTCGCACTTCGCGCTCGGCACCCTGCTCGAAGAGGCCGGCCGGATCGACGCGGCCCGGGCCGCGTACCGCGAGACGATCCGTCTCGACCCGAAGGATCGCAAGGCGCGCCCGCGCCTGGTCGCCATCCTCGGCAAGCAGAGCCGATTCGCGGAAGCCGCGCAGCTACTGCGCGAGATGCAGGCGCTCGCCCCCCACGACCGCGGGGTGGCCGGGCTGCTCCGCCAGGCCGAGGCGGCCGCGGCCGTTCAGGGGGCCTCGCAGTAGCTCGTCCCCAGGTCGCACCAGCCCAGCCACTTCCAGAAGCCGTGGCAGACGTCGCGCTCGAGGGGCGTGCACTGGGCTCGCTGGGTGAAGTGGCCGCCCGTCATCTGCTCGTCGTGCGAAGGCGTGGCGCACTGGAGCGAGTCGGGGTCGTCCTGCACGAAGCCCTTGCGGATGGTGAAGGGCGGCGAGCGCAGCGCCTCACCTGCGTTCTTGGCGCTGACGCCCAGGACCTCGAACTCGTACTCTGTGTCGAGGTTCGTCGGCAGGCCGTCCTCGTCGAGCTCGCGGGGGGCCAGCCAGATCGCGCACCACTCGGCGCGGTCCTCGCCCGCGGCGGACAGGATGGTCACGATCTCCGTCCCGCTGCTGTTCTGGACCCGTCCGTCGACCTTCGCGACGGGCTTCTGGTCCTTGAGGTGGACCGCCACCGCAGGCAGGTTGCGGCGACACACGCCCGCCGCGTCGTCGTCGGGGTCGTCCCCCCAGTTGCGAAGGCGGGGGAGGGCGTCCAGGAAGCAGAAGGTGGGGTTCTCGCGCCGGGGGATCCGCAGCTCGTCGGCGCCCGCGACGATGGGGTTCACCGGGGTGATGGCGATGCTCTCCCGGTCCATCGCCAGGGCGTCGACGATGCGGTTGACGCCGTCGTCGACGTGGTAGGCCGGGTGCCCGGCGTCCCGTGGTCGGAAGGCCTGGATCTCGCCGACCTTGTAGTCGTAGTCCCGGGCCGGCAGATGCACCGAGGCGGTCTGGGCCTTGCCGGCGAGCCGGGCCAGGACGGTCGCCAGGTACGAGCCGGTGCCCGGCCCGTAGTAGTCCGAGGCGCCTTCGTAGAACTGCGCGTCGTACTCCTCGGTGGTCGGGAAGTAGGACACGTGGCCGTTCCCGAAGCCCACCAGGACGACCTGGTCCTCGTCGACCCCCGCCTTGGCGGCGACCAGGCGTCGGGTGCGGGCCCCCATCATGGTGGTCATCTCGCCGGGAACCGAGACGAGGACCGTCTTGCCCAGGCGCAGGCTCGCGAGCGGCGCCCGATCGGGTGGCGGCGTCTCTTCGAAGGCCTTGCTGCCGATCGAGAAGCGTACCCGGCCGGCATCGATGGTGAAGGGCGGCAGCTTCGAGCCGTGCTCGGTGCGCCGGTAGCTCGTCACCTCCTCGCGATGGGCCAGGTCGTAGAGGGATGTGCGGCCGTCGGAGGCACCGCCCAGCTCGGCGACGCCACCTTCCGCCGTGCGCGGTGTTCGCTGCAGGTACTTCTGGCCGTCGAAGGGGTCGTCGAAGCTGCGCTCGGTCAGGGGGTGCACGAGCTGGTGCTGGAAGTGGATCGAAGGCATCGGGTCGACGCTGCCGGGCAGCGCGT
>JANQSB010000300.1 GCA_028284295.1 Myxococcota bacterium
TCCGCCCGTCTTCGAGCCCGGCAGCATCCGGACCGATCTCGTCAGCCTGGTCGACGTCCAGCCCACCCTGCTCGACCTGGCCGGAGCCGCCCGCGAGGCGGACGACGCCCCGCGCCGCAGCCTCGCGCGCACCAGCCGGGAGGTCCCCGCATTCGTCGTCGGGGAGAACGATCGCCCGGTCTCCGGCATCGAGCAGATGAAGGAGGCCTTCCCCCGCTTCGACACCCGGACGATCGACCACCGCATGCGCATGCTGCGGACCGGGACCCACAAGCTGATCTGGCGCAGCAGCGGCCGACACGAGCTCTACGATGTCGCGGGCGACCCGGGAGAGCTCGTCGACCTGGCGGAACGCGAGCCCGAGCGCCTGGCCGAGATGATCTCCACCCTGGAGACCTGGATGGCGGAGCGCGAGGACACCCCCAGACCCCCGCGCTTCCGGAGCCGCGACGAGAATGCCAAGCAGCAGCTCCGGGCCCTGGGGTACATCGAGTAGAATTCGGGGATGCAGACCGCGAGTGCCGGACCTGGCGAGCCGCTGCCGGGCTCGCCGAAGCTCTCGGATCTCGTCGCCGCCGACGGGAGTCGCTGGCCCGCACTGCGTCGGAGCCTCACACCGGACTTCGGGCGCGTGCGCCGGGACCTCGCGCTCCACCTCTCCCTGCTGCTCTCGGGCTGGGCGCTCTACCTGCTGGCGGCCTTCCAGTGGAGCGGCGCCGCCACCTGGGCGGCTGCACCCTTCGTGGCTCTCTGGGTGGGCTTCTGGTTCCTCGGCCTGCCCTCCTTCGCCCACGAGGCCGTCCATTACAACCTCCACCCCGACCGTGCCCGGAACGACCGGCTCGCCGCACGCGTCCTCTTTCCCTTCCTGGGGATCAGCGTGGAGGGCTTCCGGCGGAGCCACTGGCAGCACCACCGCCATCTCGGCGACCACCACGACACCGAGGTCAGCTACTGGCAGTGCCTGGATGTCGGCTTCGTCAAGAGGATCGTGTCTGGAGCGTCCTTCCAGGCGCACGACCGCTACGGGGAGTCGCGTGCGAGCCTGATCCCCGCGCTGCTCCTGCACGGCGGTGCCGTCGTCCTTCCGTTCCTGCTGGGCGTGCCGGCCGTCGGGCTCGCCTGGGCGGCGGGCGTCCTTTGGGTCTATCCCTTCTTCCACAACCTGCGGCAGATGCTCGAGCACCGCTCATTCGACGCGAGCTGCGACACCGACTACTCGCGCGTGGAGCACGGGCCGACCAACCGCCTCTTCGGTACCGACCTGACGTCCCGCCTCTTCGGATCGGCCGGCTTCAACCGCCACCTGCTGCACCACTGGGACCCGACCCTGTCGTACACCCGCTTCGACGAGATGGAACGCTTCCTGCTGCAGACCCCTCTCCGCCAGGAGCTCGAGCGAGCGCGCACCAGCTACCCCCGGGCACTCGGGAAGCTGATCCGCCAGGCGCGGGATGCCTGAAGTCGCAAAGCGCTGCCCGGTCTGCGCAGGCACCACCAGCAAGCCCTTCGCGACGGTGCGCGACCGGGAGTTCTTCACCAGCTCGGATCGCTTCGAGTACCGGGAGTGCCCGTGTGGCGCCGTCTTCCTGGTGGACCCTCCGATCGATCGCCTGCCGGAGATCTACCCGCCGACCTACTACGCCTTCGAGGAGCGGAGCGCACGCCGCAGCCTCGCGACGGCCGTCAAGGAGTGGCTCGACGATCGCGAGTTCCGGAAGCTCCTCGCCGGCGTTCCCGGCGACGCCCTCACGGCGCTGGACGTCGGCGGGGGATCGGGCTGGCTTCTCGACCGGGTCCGTCACGCGAGCCCGCGTGTTTCCGAGACCCACGTCGTGGACCCGGCCGAGAGCGCTCGCGCGGCCGCGGAGGCCGCCGGCCATGCCTTCCACGGCGTGCCCATCGAGCGCTTCGAGAGCGAGCAGCACTTCCATCTGATCCTGGCGCTGAACCTGATCGAGCACGTCGCCGACCCGCGAGCGGTGCTGAGCCGCCTGCGAGATCTCCTGGACGACGAGGGCCTCGCGCTCGTCAAGACGCCCAACACCGACACCCTCGACCGACGCATCTTCCAGCATCGCGACTGGGGAGGCTTCCACTGCCCCCGGCACTGGGTGCTCTTCACGATGCCCGACTTCCGCAGGCTCGCCGAGGACTGCGGCCTGGAGGTCGTGCGCGCGAGCTATACCCAGGGCGGCGTGCAGTGGGCGTCGAGCATCCTCCAGGCCCTGGGCCGCGCGGGCTGGATCTCGACCTCCGCCGAGAGGCCCGTGTTCACGCATCCGCTCTTCCTGCCCGTGGCGATGGCCGCGGCGGCCTTCGACTTCCTGCGCCGCCCCTTCGCGCCGACCGCCCAGATGTTCTTCGTCCTGCGGCGCGCGACCTGAGATCCCCGGACCCGGAGCTTCAGGGCCGGAAGTCCACCCAGATGGGCGAGGACCAGGCGCGGGCGGCATGCGGCGTCAGGCATTCCTCCCCTTCACCGCAGGGACGCGTGCGGGCACACGGGTCGTCCCCGTCCGACTCACACCGCAGGGTGCCCGCGTTGACGGTCGGTCGAGGCTCCTCGTAGACCCGGGCGTAGTAGA
>JANQSB010000302.1 GCA_028284295.1 Myxococcota bacterium
CGCCGGCACCGTCGCACCCCGAGAGACGGCGGGATGCTAGCAGGGTGCCGCCTGCCGGATCCGTCAGCGCGCCAGCAGGACGCGGTTGTCGATCAGGCGGACGGCGCCGCCGCTTCCGTCGGGGTCGGGCTCGAAGCGAACCGCCAGGGCCAGCAGGGTGGGAGACGCGAGCGTCCCGGCCGCCCGTTCGAGCGACTCCGGATCGCGAAGCTCCGCGTAGTCGAGCCGTGCCCGGGGTGCCTTCGCGATCTCCGCACGCACCCGGGACAGGATCGCCTCGTGGCTCCGTTCGCCGGAAGCGACGGCGGCCTCCGCCGCATCCAGCGCCCGCACCAGGACCGTGGCCTGGGCCCGGGCCTCGCGCCCCAGCCGGACGTTCCGGCTCGACAGCGCGAGCCCGTCCGACTCTCGCAGGGTCGGTGCACCCACCACCTCGACGTCGAAGCCGAGGTCGCGCGCCATCCGGCGGATCACCGCGAGCTGCTGGAAGTCCTTCTCTCCGAACACGGCCACATGGGGCTTGGCGGCCAGGAAGAGCTTCGACACGACGGTCGTCACGCCCCGGAAGTGACCGGGCCGCGAGGCGCCGCACAGGGGCTCGGTCAAGCGATCCACGTCCACCCAGGTCGCCGCCCCCTCCGGATACATCTCCTCGACCGAAGGCAGGTACACCACGTCGACCCCGGCGGCGCGACAGGCTTCGAGGTCGCGCTCCGGGTCGCGCGGGTAGCCTTCGAAGTCCTGTGCCTCGTCGAACTGGGTCGGGTTGACGAAGATCGAGACCCACACGCGATCGGCCCGCGCACGCGCCTCCCGCACCAGCGACAGGTGCCCTTCGTGGAGCGCGCCCATGGTCGGCACCAGCGCCAGCCGGAGACCACGCGCGCGCTCCTCGTCGGACAGCCGCTGGAGCGCAGCGCGCGAATCGACGATCTGCATGGCGATGCGTCCTGGCGTGTGCGCGGACGGGCTAGCGGTAGCTGTGCTCTTCGTCGGGGAACTTCCCGCTCTCGACCTCTTCCGCGAAGGCGCGCGCGGCCTGGCTGGCCACGGCCCCGAGGTTCGCGAACTGCTTGACGAAGCTCGGGGTCCACTCGTTCAGGCCGAGCAGGTCGTGCATCACCAGCACCTGGCCGTCGCAATCCGGGCCGGCTCCGATCCCGATGGTCGGGATGTCGAGACGCATGGTGATCTCGCTGGCCAGGGCCGCCGGTACGCCTTCGAGAACGCAGGCGAAGGCTCCCGCCTCCTGCACGGCGAGCGCGTCGTCGATGATCCGGGCCGCGCCCTTCTCGCCGCGACCCTGGACCCGGAAACCACCCATGCGGTTCACGGCCTGGGGTGTGAGGCCGACGTGGCCCATCACCGGGATCTCGGCGGCCACGATCCGCTCGATGCAGGGAAGCACGTTGAGCCCGCCCTCGAGCTTCACGGCCTGGGCACCTCCCTCCTTCACCAGCCGAATCGCGCTGCGGACGGCATCCTCGGGACCGACCTGGTAGCTGCCGAAGGGCATGTCGCCCACCAGCATCGACCGCGTCAGCCCCCGCGCCACCAGGCGCGTGTGGTAGATCATCTCGTCGAGCGTGACGGGCAGGGTCGTATCGGCCCCCTGCACCACGTTGCCCAGCGAGTCGCCGACCAGGATCAGGTCGATTCCGGCGTGATCGAAGATGCGGGCGAAGGTGAAGTCGTAGGCGGTGAGCATGGTGATGCGCTCGCCGCGCTTCTTGCTCCGTGCCAGGGAGCGGACGGTGACGCGGTGCTCCCGGTTGGCGGAAGCGGTGGTGACGGTCGACATCGGGATCTCCTTTCCCCGATCCAGCCGTTGACTCCGCCGTCAGATCCAAGAACAAAGAAGCGCCTTCCGGGGGATCACCCGGAGGCGCAAAAAGGGAGGGGGCCAGGGAAGCTTCGGCGCCAACCTTCTTGTCACCCCCGTCTCGGTCCTGCCTCGCGGCCCTGGATCCGAGCGAATTCCGGGTGATTGGAAAGGTGTCGACTCTGCTCTTTGTCTGCCGGGGCGGCTAGACCCGGTCGAGGTTGTTGCCCGATGGAGTTCGCACTGTGCGAGACCCCTCGGACACCGCGAAGGGTACCGACCGCGAAGAGGGCGAGTCAAGCAGACCGACGTCCCGTGCCGGCCAGTCGCCCGGTCAAGACCCCACCCGCGGGGGGATGGCTCTCGCCCCCGCGCTGTCGGCCAGGCGTCAGTCCTCCAGCAGGCTGCGCACGGCCGGAGGCAGGTGGCGCTCCTCGATCCACTCGCTCGCGTGCTCGCGCAGGGCGCCGGCCAGGATCTCGAGCTGGATGGCGACCGGATCGACGCTCGAGAGCAGTACGAACACGCGCCCCTTGAGCTTCACCACCCCGCTTCCCGGCTGCGGCAGGTCCGGCTCGCCCCGCGAGACCGATCGAACCTCGAGGCCCGCCTGCTGGGCCACCTCGAGCAACGCCTCGAGGATCTCGGAAGGCTCCATGGCGCCAGCCTAGCTCGACCGCACGGGCAAGGACCGGGTCAGAAGACGAAGGCGTGTGCGATGGCTGCGGTCGCGGGAACCGCGATCGCCGTTCGCAGCAGGAAGACCACCAGCAGGTCCACGAAGCCCAGGGGAATCCGCGTCTTGAGGATCAGCACGCCGACCTCGGACATGTAGATCAGCTGGGTGATCGACACGCAGATGACGACGAAGCGCGTGAGCTCGCTCTCGATCCCCTGCGCCACCATCGCGGGCAGGAACATGTCGGCGAAGCCGACGAGCAGCGCCGGCGCCGCCGCCTTGGCTTCGGGCAGCTGGAGCAGCTCGAGGACGGGAACCAGTGGCGCCGACAGCCAGGTGAAGACGGGCGTGTACTCGACCAGCACCATGCCGAGCGTTCCCGCCGCGACCACCGAGGGCAGCAGGCCGAACCAGATGTCGAACAGGTTCGTGGCCGCTTCTCGCAGGTAGGCACGCGGACCCGGCGCGCGGGCCGCTCGGGCGAGAGCCCGGGCGGCGCCGAGCCGGAGCAGCCCGCCCTGCCCTTTCGCCTCCTCCGCCGGGGGACCCGAGCCGCGCCAGTCGTCCGCCAGCCGCGACAGCGGTGGAATGCGCGGAAGCACGAGGGCGGTGAAGAAGCCCACGGTCCCCACCGTGGCGTAGTACGGCAGGAAGAGGTGACCCAGACCGGCGGATTGCGCGACGAGCAGGCAGAACGGCAGGGACACGATCGAGAAGTTCGTCGCGATCACGGCGGCTTCGCGACCGGAGTAGTAGCCACGCTCGTACTGCTGGGAGGTGATGAGGACACCGACCGACGACGCCAGCATCCAGGACGCGACGGCGTCCACGCAGGCCCGCCCCGGCAGGCGGAAGAGACGACGGAAGATGGGACGCAGCAAGGACCCCACCAGCTCCATCAGGCCGAAGTCGGTCAGGAGCGGAAGCAGGAGGCAGGCGAACAGGAAGAGCGCGACGATGGGGGCCGCGAGGTCGTCGAGAATGCCGCCCCCGGTAGCCTCGGACCACACGAACTCGGGCCCGACGCGCAGGACGATCAGCGCGGTGAGCCCGAAGCCGACGAGTCGCAGCAGCAGCCAGGGGGTCGAGACATGGAGGCTGCGGCGGAGCGGACCCTCGCTCGCGGGATCGCGAGGCCGCACCAGGGAGACCCACAGCGAGCCGAGGGCCGAGACGCCGACGATCGCCAGCACCATCTCCCGCAGCCCGCCGCGCAGGAGCTCGGTGGTCAGGCTAGTGAGCACGCCGAGCGGGATCGTCAGGTTTCCGTCGTAGCGAACCGGCACCAGGAAGAGCAGCACGCCGAGCGCCGAGGGGAGCGCGAGCTTCACCCGATTCACGCGCTCCATGTCGTCCACTCCCCCTCGTGGCGAGGCGAACGCATGCATAGCGCAGGGCCCGCGCGAGACCCGAAGGGTGACGCGGAGCGCGCCTGTGGCATGCTCACCGGCCATGTCCGAAGCGAGCAACGCGAGCGGGGGCGGCGCTGCACGGGCGGCCATCGCGATGGTGGCCCTGGCGATTGCCGGCGTGGCCGCCTACCTGCTCCTCTCCGGACCGGACGAGGACTTCCCTCCTGCCGCCCGTGAAGCCCCCGCGACGACCGCCGGGGCCGATCCCGCCGTCGGGCCGCCTGCCGGCCGACAGATCTCACCCGGCGTCTTCGTGCCGGACGAGAGCGGGAAGCTCACGATCCCCGGCTCGGCGGTTCGCAGCGGCCGGCCGGTGAGCGTCGAGCTCGCGATTCCGGTCGGAGACCAGGGTGCGCGACCGATGACGGCCCGGCTGCGCAGCGGCGGCCAGACCCACGAGATCGGAGAAGCGCAGCTCGACCCCGCGACGGGGCGCGCCCGCATCGCCATCGATCCCGGTCACCTGACTCCGGGTGCCCACCTGCTGGCGATCGAGACCTCCCAGCAGAGCTGGAACCCCAACCGCCGGGTGGTCATCACCGTCACGGCAGACTGACCCGGACGCGGTCCTGGCGCGCCGGACTTCCTCCGCGCGCCAGGACCGTCCGTTGCCTCGCTACGCCGCGGCGCCCCGCCGCGGACGGCGGCCGCCGAGGACCATGCCGGCGAGGGCGATCAGTCCCGCCACGGCGACCGGCGCGAAGGGCCCGAGGGGCGCGGCGACGGTCGCGAAGTTCGGGTCGGTCCCGTTCGCCACCTCCGTGCCGTCGTCGATCCCGTCGCCGTCGGTGTCGGCGTTGAAGGGGTCGCTGCCCGTGTCGTTCGCGTCCACGAAGGTGCCCGTGTTCGTCTCGACCACGTCGAGCAGGCCGTCGTTGTCGTCGTCGTCGTCGCAGACGTCACCCTGGGCGTCACCGTCGTTGTTCTCCTGCAGCGGGTTCGGGTCGTCCACGCAGTTGTCGGCCGAGTCGTCCACGCCGTCGAGATCGCTGTCGATGATCAGCGCCTCGCAGGCGTCGCCCGTGCCGTCCATGTCCGTGTCGGTCTGGTCGTTGTTCGGAACGCCCGGGCAGTTGTCGAGACCGTCGAGGAAGTTGTCCTCGTCCCGGTTGATGCCCATGCGCTCGCCGGATCCGGGCGGCACGCAGGTGAAGGTGATCGGGTTGGCGTCGGTGGCGAGGTTCTTCAGCGCGTTGAAGCTGATGGTGTTGTTGGTGTCGTCGGTGAAGTTGTTGTTGGCATGGCGGTAGTAGCCGATCGGGTCGCTCCCGCTGGCCCCCTTGGCGATGAGATCGCACTCCGCGACGTTCCCGCCGGCGACGAGCGAGTTGTAGTTGATGCCCGCCCGGGTCTCCATGTCGTTCACCCGCGGCTCGGTTGCGGCCTTGTTGGCGGTGGTCATCGTGACCTGCTGGCCCACCATGGGCGCGAAGTCCGTCGGGAACTCCATCGAGTAATCGAAGAGCTCCAGCTCCTCCTGGTCCGACAGCTGGAACACGCCCGCCGACAGGAAGTCCTCGACCGTCGGCACGCTGCCATCGTGCAGGTAGCCGAAGCCGCGGATCTGGTCTCCCGCGACGCCGAACATGCCGACCTTCGTGTACAGGTTTCGCATGTGCGCGACCTTGAAGCTCTGGGGCTCGTTCTCGAAGGTGGCCCCGCCGCCGGTGGAGAAGAAGCCCTGGGAGGGATCGGTCTCGTGGCAGCCGTTGCAGGTCTCGAGGATGTCCGTTCCCGGCTCGTTGAAGAAGGTGTCTTCGCCCGCCAAGGCCGACGTGCTCAGCGCGTTGTTGACGTCGCGAATCGGGTTCGGCGGCAGCTGCACCTGCAGCATGAAGTCCGTGAACTGCTGCATCTCGCCGTTGGTGATGGTGCCTTCCATCCCCACCAGGCCTTCGAACGCGACGATGAAGTTGCGGAAGGACAGGTCCTCGCTGCAGGGCGCACCCGTGGGCTCGGTGCACGGATCCGGCGGCTGGAAGAAGCCGTCCACCCGATCGCCCCGCCAGTGCAGCGCGCCGTGGGTCGACAGTCCCTTGAGGGTCTGGGTGGTCATCGGCCCCTTCATCGGATGGAAGGTCGGGTCGGGGTTGAGGAGGCCCTGCGGGCTGGGATTCGGCTGGTTGTTGGTGGTCACGGCGCCGTCGGGATCACCGAGGTTCCAGGCCAGCTCGTCCTTGTCGCCGAAGATGTGGCAGCTCGAGCAGGAGGCCTCGCCGTTGCCCGAGGTGAGGCGCGCGTCGTACAGGAAGGGCCGCCCGTCGGTCAGGCTGGCCGGCTCCACGTCGTGCAGCGGCAGGGTCTGGATGACCGTGCTCGTGCCCAGGTTCACGACCTCCACCTGGTTGTCGAAGCGGGTCAGCACGTAGAGGCGGTTGTGGGTCTCGTCGAGGGCCAGGCCGGCCGGCCCGCCGCCCACGTCGATGTAGTTCGCGCTCTCGACCTCGGGGTCGAAGTTGGTCTCGAAGGAGCCGTCCTCGATGTCCGCCTCGTCGAAGACGCCGATCTTGCCCGAGCCGAAGGCCGCCATGTAGATGGTGCCGCCGGACGACACCACGGCCTGCAGCGGGGTCGCGAGGCTGTGATCGATCTGCCCGGGGTCCGGGTGGTTCAGGGGATCCGGATCCGTGAAGAGCTTGCTGTAGTCGATGTGCTGGTTCAGGGGCTGGGGGTCGACGGCACCGGTGCCGGTGTTGAGCACGCTGATGCGGGACAGCGACAGCCGGCCCTGCACCGTCGAGTTGCCGTGGATGCCCGGGCCCTCGAAGAGCACCTCGTTGGGGAGCTCCGTGTTGGTCACGTAGAGACGACCCGTGTTCGGGTTGACGACCATGTTGAAGAGGATCGTTCCCACGTGGTCGAAGACCTGGCCCGGGTTCAGGGTATTCGCATCGAAGGCGAAGACGTCGTGGTCGGGCAGGTCGAAGGGGACCAGGGGGCTCCAGTTGCGATTCAGGGTGTCGCGCCAGTCGCTGCCGTCGTACTTGACGATGATGCCGGTCTCGGGGGCATTCGCCTGGCCCGGGCCCGGGCGGTTGTTGATGGGTCCGGGAACGCCGCCCGGGGCGCCGGGACCGCAGCCGCCGGTGCCGCCCGAGAACTGGAAGCCGTCGCAGACGAGGGTCTCGTTGATGGTGGTGGTCTGGTTGCCGGACTTGAAGGCCGCCACGTAGACGGTGGTGCCGTCGGTGGCGAGCGCCCGCGGCGAGTCCGCGAAGAAGGTGAGGATCTCGACCGGGGTCCCGCCGAGGGTGTTGCCGAGGCTCGTGGCATCGAAGACCCAGACGTCGAGCCGCCCGATGCCCGGCGTGAGCAGCTGCGGGTCGCCGGCGCCGGTCACGGCGGCGATCGACGGATCCTCGCGGTGCTGACCGCGGTGTGCCGTCGAGATGAAGGCGCGGTTGCCGCCCGTGCCGGCGAACACGATGTCCTGGGGCTCGTCGCCGACGATCAGGGTGCGGGTGACCCGCGGCGGGGTGAGCGAGAGATCGACGATGCTGACGCTGTCCGACAGGTGGTTGACCACCCAGACCTCGTCGTTGTTGCGCGCGGCCACGGCGATCGGCTCCATGCCCACGGGCACCGAGCCCGCCGGAACCAGCGAGCCCCCCACCACGTCGAAGATCTCGAGCGTGTTGTCGGGGGTGTTCGCGACGAAGAGCTGCGATCCGTCCGGAGACAGGACGACCGGGCGAACGGGTCCGCTCTCCCAGGCGACGAAGGAGGGCTGGGCGAACGCCCGGGGCGCGAGCAGCAGGGCCAGGACGACGACCGCAGTGCGGATCGTCGCGGCGAACGAGGGCTTGGAGCGCATCGGGTTGCAGTCCTCCGCTTTCGGGATGTCGTCTCGAGGACTCGAAGTCGGGACTCGAGTCCGGAGTTCGTGCGGATCCAGCAGGAGATCCGGGACGGGTGCCCGGCGATCGGGCGCGTCGGTGATTCCCTTATACATGTAGGTGGTCCGAGAGCACGCCGAAATGACACGGAAAACGGAGCCCGTGGCCAGAATCGGCTGCAACCTCGAATCGGGCTTCGGCAGCCGGCTCGCATCCAGACGGCAGCGGCCTTCCAAACGCCACTCAGCCTGCTCCGCGAACCCTTCCTAGGGTCTTTCCCGATCCCGCGATCCGTCCGGTCGGGACTCGACGGTATAGCCACAGGCCGTACGAAAGAGCAGCCAGCCCAACGGCGTGAGGACCGCCGGAAGCGAGAGTGCCAACAGGGTGCGACCCGCGCGTGGCGGAATGAAGCTCTGCTGGTGGGCGAAGATCGCCGCCGCCACGACCCCGGCCGCCAGCGCGAAGACCACCGCCAGCGAGATCCACGTGCCCCGGCTGGCCCGCAGCGCGCAACCGCACAGGGGGCACACCCAGCGGATGGCGTGCAGCGCGCGGCACCACTCGCCGAAGCCGATCGTCTCTTCGGAGCAGCTCGGACACTTCACGAGTCGAGGCTACGCGACACGATCCCCCGGCGCGACGCGCCTCGCCCGGCGCGGCTTCAGGTCGACAGGGCGCGTGCCAGGGCGAGCAGGGTCTGCGGATCGACGGTCTCGGCCCGCGCGGCCGGATCGATTCCGGCGACTTCGAGGCCCCGGACCAGCGCCTCGCGGTCGCCGCTCTGGTCGAGCCCGCCTCCACGCAGCCCGTTCAGGATGGTCTTGCGCCGCTGCTGGAAGACCGCACGGACCACGCGCTCGACCGCCGCGAGCTCTCCGTCCTCGAGGGAGTCCGCTCGGGGCCAGATCCGCACGAAGCTGGACCCCACCTTCGGCGCCGGAAAGAAGCAGCCGGGCTCGAGATCGAGCTCCTTGGCGACGTCGCAGCAGAGCGCGTGCAGCACGGTGAGCGAGCCGTAGTCCTTCGTGCCCGGCGCGGCGACCAGGCGGTCTGCCAGCTCCCGCTGGAGCATCACCGACCAGTCGGCCAGGAGCTCTCGCAGCTCGAGCA
>JANQSB010000305.1 GCA_028284295.1 Myxococcota bacterium
GGAGAACTACTGCCGCGTCCACCTGGCCGCCGGTACATCGGACGGGGGTCGGAGCCGCAGCACAGCTCGAGTCGGCGGCCGCTTCGATCCAGGGCCGTCACGTGCCCGACTCCCACGACGTGGGACCGGTGGACCTGCAGGAAGTCCGCGGGCGGCAGGCTCGACAGCGCATCCGCGAGCGTCATCCGCACCAGCAGCTCCCGACCCCCGTCCGATGTACCGGCGGCCAGGTGGACGCGGCAGTAGTTCTCCTCCGCCTGGATCCGCACGATCCGCCTCGGGTCGACGCGCTCGTCGATCCCGTCGTGGCGCAGCAGGACGGGGGCGGGGTCGCCCGTCGGGACGTACGGGGGACCTCCGCGACGGTGGAGCTCCTGGTTGAGATCGCGCAGGGCGGCCACCTCCCGCCGCAGCCCATGCTCCCGCAGGATCTGCCCCAGCCCCACGCCCACGGCGACGGTCAGCACCAACGCGAGCGGCAGGACCCGCCAGCCCATGTCCGCGTACCCCGCATCCACGTGTCGCGCTCGGATCTGGTCGGTCATCGGCAGCAGATCGTGCAGGACGGGCTGCAGGCCGATTGCTGCAGCGCCCGCCACCAGCACGGAGGCCAGCAGCAGCCCCCGGGAAGTCCGGATCTCCCAGTCCCCGCGTCCCCCGAAGATCCAGCGGAACGCCTCGGCGGCCACCACGACGCCTGCCGTCCCGAGCGAGATGTCCAGCGCGTGTACGAGCAGCTCGGTGCCCGATAGCGGGACGTCCAGGTACAGGTGCAGGAACGGCACGCTCGCCGCCACCGCCAGCACCACGCCGGCGTAGAGCCGCAGTCGCCATCCCAGGCTGAGGGACGCCGAGATCGGCGTCGTCATCCACTCGCGTGCCACGCCCACGGCAGACCATTCTCGCGCTCGCACCCTCCGACCACCACTGCCACCGCGACCACTCGTCCCGGGGAACGACCCGTTCGTCACACGGCCGCGCCACTCGTCACCCTGCGCCTTCCCCTCCCGCGGGCCCGCCCTAGGGTGGCCGAGCGCGCCCCCAGTTGCGGAGCCCATCCATGACGAGCCACGCCCCGATCCGTTCCCAGACCCCCCGCCGCAGGCGCATGCCGATCCGGGCAGCCCTCGGTAGCGCTCTCGTGCCGCTGCTGGCCGGGTGCCACGTCGTCAGTCGACTCGACTACGGGCATCTGCTGAGCCGGCAGGGCTGGCAGCGAACCGACCGCGTGATCGAGACACTGGCCCTGGCCCCCGGCGATCACGTGGCCGACCTGGGAGCCGGGGACGGCTACTTCAGCTTCCGCTTCGCCGAGGCGGTCGGCTCCGGGGGCCGGGTCTACGCCGTCGAGGTCGACCCCGGGAAGGTCGCCGCACTGCGCCGCGAGGTCGCCGAACGTGGGGCCTCGAACATCGAGGTGGTGCTCGCCGACCCCGACGACCCCCGACTGCCGGACGGCTCCATCGACCTGGCCTTCTTCTGCAACGCCTACCACCACTTCGAAGAACGTGTCTCGTATCTTCGCAGCCTGCGGAGCGACCTGAGCGAGCACGCTCGGATCGCCATCATCGACAGCAAGCCGGAAGGCAGCGTCTTCATCCCGAAGGGGCACATCCTGCCCGAGGGGCAGATCCGCGCCGAGCTCTCCGAGGCCGGCTACCGGCACAGCGCCGGCTACGACTTCCTGCCGATCCAGAGCTTCGACGTCTTCACCGTGCAGTAGACTGGCCTCGGCGCGGCGACGTCGAGTCGCCGGAGGAGATGGCTTGCTGGTCGCGGAGGGGCTCCGCAAGCGCTTCGGAGATCGAGAGGCCGTGTGCGAGGTCGGCTTCGAGATCGCCAGCGGAGAGGTCTACGGCCTGCTGGGGCCGAACGGCGCGGGCAAGAGCACCACGATCTCGATGATCACCGGGGTGCTTCCGCGCGACGGCGGTCGCGTCTGCATCGACGGGATCGACCTCGACAGCGGCCCCCCGGCCCGACGGCGGATCGGCCTCGTCCCCCAGGCGATCACGCTCTACCAGGACCTGACCGCGCGCGAGAACCTGCTCTTCTGGGGCCGGATGTACGAGCTGCGCGGGACGGCGCTCGAGAGCGCAGTCCAGCAGGCACTCGAGGACGTGGCGCTGTCCGACCGCGCGGACGACCGGGTCGCCACCTTCTCGGGCGGCATGCAGCGTCGCCTGAATCTGGTGGCGGGCCTGCTCCACCAGCCGAGCCTGCTCACCCTCGACGAGCCGACGGCCGGCGTCGACCCCCAGAGCCGAAGTGCCATCTTCGATCTGGTCGAGCGACTGCGCGACGACGGCATGGCGATCCTGTACACGACCCACTACATGGAGGAGGCCGAGCGGCTCTGCGACCGCATCGGGATCATCGACGGCGGTCGGTTGATCGCCGAGGGGACCCGGCAGGAGCTGGTGGCCCAGGTCCGGAACGAGTCGCGCATCGAGCTCTCCTTCGGCGGCGCGCGCTCTCCCGAGCGCTCCGAGGCCATCGCCAAGAGCCTTCCCGACGTCCGACGCGCCCACTGGGACGGCGAGCATCTGGCCGTCCACGCCGACGATGGCAACCGCTGCCTGCCGGGTCTGCTGGGCGCGCTGTTGGAGGCCGAGCTCGCCCCGTCGCGCATCGACGTCATCGAGCCGGACCTGGAGGACGTGTTCCTCGAGCTGACCGGCCGGGCCTTGCGGGACTGAGCGTGGAGCTCCGACTCGCCCTCGTCATCTGCGCCAAGGACCTGCGGCAGCGGCTTCGGGACCGCACCGCCGTGCTGGTCGCGGTCGTGGTGCCGCTGCTGCTGGCGGGCCTGGTCGGACTGTCCCTCGGATCCAATCGGGCCGGTGTCGAGCTGCGCCTCGCCCTGGTGGACGGAGACCGCGGCCCCCACGCCGAGGCGCTGCGCGCGTGGCTCTCGCGTCCCTGGCTCGAAGACGTGATCCTGCTCGAGGATAGCGAGAGCGTCGAGTCGGCGAGCCGGCTGCTCGCGGACGACGAGGTCGATGCGGCCCTGGTGCTGCGGCCGGGATTCGCGGAGACGAGCGCGAACCCGGAAGCGCCGCTCACGGAAGTGCTCGCCAGCGGCGGCAACCCCTTCGCGACGCGCATGACCGTCGCCCTGGCCGAGCGTTTCCTCAGCGATCGACACGCGAGCCTCGAGCTGCCGCAGCTCGTTCCGACCTCGCCCACGGGCCGGCTGCGAACCGTCGACTTCTACGCGTTCTCGATGACGGTCCTGTTCCTGACCTTCACGGTGCTATCCGGCGTACGGTCGCTGCAGCAGGAGGTCGAGGCCGGCACCCTCGCCCGGCTGGTGGCCTCGCCCGCATCGGCCCGGGCCGTCCTGGCCGGCAAGCTCCTGGGGCTGCTGCTGCTGGGCTGGCTGCAGATGGCCGTGATGATCGCGGCCACGAGCCTGCTCTTCGGCACCTCGTGGGGTCACCCGCTCAGCGTCGTGTGCCTCGTCTTCACGAGCGTCTGGATGGCCATCGGCCTCACCTCGTTCTTCATGTCGGTCGCCGGAGACGCCGAGCAGGGCCAGATGCTGGCCTCGATCTCGATCTTCCTGCTGGCCGTCGTCGGCGGCCAGTTCATGCCCGCCCAGGGCCTGCCGGACTTCTTCGACACCCTGCAACGACTCACACCGAACGGCCAGGCGGCTCGCGGCTTCATGGATGCTGCCGCCCTGGCGCGGGAAGGTGGCCTGCCGGCGCTCGCGGAGCCGCTGCTCTTCACCTTCGCAGTCGGCAGCGCCGGCATCTGGTTCGCCGGCCGCCGGGCCCGCTTCGCGGTGGAGAGGGCCCTCCGGTGAACCCTCCCGAGGAGCGACGCTCACGCACCCTGGCGACCGTGGTCGCGGCCTCCGCGGCCGCAGCCCTCTCCCACGTGCGTCAGGGAGGCATCGTCACGGGCCTCTTCCTGCTGCCGATCGTCGTCATCACCATCGTCGGCGTCGCGATGCGGGGCTACAGCGACCCGGTCTTCACCGTCGGTTTCCTCGACGAGCAGGGCGGAGCGGAGGCCCGGGCGCTGCGCGAAGCCCTGGCCGACGAACCGACGGTACGGATCCGCGACTACCGCGACGTGGCGCCGATGCATGCGGCCGTCTATCGCGGTCGACTGCACGCGGGAGTCGTGGTCCCGCCGGACTGGACGGGTGCGGGAGATCTCGAGATCCACGCGACGGCCGCCGGCGTCGGTGCGATCGTCGTGCGAGCCATCGCCGAGGCACGCCTGGCGCGCGCCGTCGACCCGGAAGCCACCCGCGTGGTTCCCAGCCGCGTCCACGACGGCAGCCGGGAAGGCAGCCCGCCGATCGGCTTCCAGTACACCGCTCCCAGCAACGTCGTGCTGTTCCTGATGGTCAGCGGCCTGGTCTCGTGCACGGGGGTGCTCTTCATGCGGCAGCAGGGCATCGCCCGGCGACTGGTGGCGACGCCGGCGCGCACCGGCGAGCTGCTGATGCTGGTCCTGGTGGGACCCGCCCAGCTGATGCTGGGGCAGGCGACCTTCCTGATCGTCAGCACCGCCCTCGCCTTCCAGGTGCCCTGGGGAGACCCGATCGCGGTGGTCGCGATCACCCTCGCCCTGATCGCGGTCGCGCTCTCCCTGACGCTCCTGATGTCGACGGTCTTCCGCACGCCGCAGCAGGCCTTCTCTCTCGCTCCCTTGATCTCGATCGCCGTGGGCATGCTCGGGGGTTGCATGTGGCCCTTGACGATCGTTCCGGCCTGGCTTCGGGATCTCGGGCACCTCTTCCCCACCGCCTGGGCGATGGACGGCTATCTCGCGCTCGTGTTCGAGCAGGCGGGCTGGCGGGACGTGCTTCCCGAGGTGGCCGTGCTCCTCGTCATGGCTGCGGTTCTCGGGACGGTCGGGGCCATGCGATTCCGGGCGCGACTCGCCGACTGACTCCCAACGCCCCGGCCATTCGTCCCGCCTCCGCGGGGGTGGCGGGCAGAGCGCGGCCACGCCACCGTCCCCGCGTGGCTGTCGACCTCGCAGCACTCGCGGATCCGGCGCACACGGCCGTGGTCATCAACGAATGCCAGCGCGGCGTGATCGGGGACCGCTCCGCCCTGCCCGAGCTGGCCCGTGCCGCCCGGGCGGTGCTGCCGAACATCGCGCGTCTGGCCGAAGCCGCGCGGGCCGCCGGGGCGCCCGTCGTCCACTGTCTCGCCGAGCGTCGCCACGACGGCCTGGGTGCCAATCGAAACGCAAGACTTTTCCAGTACATGGCGCGCGCGGAGGAGAAGCTGCTCGCGGGTTCCGAGGCGGCCTCGGTGGTTCCCGAGCTGACCCCGCGGTCCGGCGACCTGGTGCTCCCGCGGCTGCACGGCCTGTCCCCCTTTCAGGGCACCGAGCTCGACTTCGTGCTCCGGAACCAGGGCGTCCGGACGATCGTGGCGGCGGGCGTCTCCGTCAACGTCGCCGTCACCAACCTGAGCTTCGATGCGGTCAACGCGTCCTACCAGGTCGTGTTGCCGCGAGACGCCGTGGCCGGGTTTCCCGACGACTACGTGGACGCCGTCTTCGCCAACACCCTGAACGCGATCTCGACAGTCACCCGGACCGACGAGCTGCTGGCGATCTGGAGCTAGAAGCCCAGCAAGAGAACGCGCAGCGTTCGCCCGCCCGGGAAGGTCTGCACGAAGTGCAGACCCCGCAGCAAGCGAACGCGCAGCGTTCGCTTGCTAGCGAGGGTCGAGCCGCACCAGATAGCGGGGCGCGAAGCCCATCAGCACCCGGAAGGCTCCGAGCGGGAACTCGCCATCGACCCGCGCGAACTCCTCGGGATCCGTGACGCTCACCACGCGGAAGGTCTCCTGGCGACCGTCGAAGGTCGCCTCCACGTCCGGGTTCGCGAGCGCTTCGTGGTACCAGCCCCGGAACCAGTGATTCGAGGCCACGTACACCCGGCCGTCGCTCTCGAGCCGGGACAGCACCCAGTCTCCCCGCCCACCGTCGCTCCGCTCGACGCTCAGCACCATCGTCGTCTCGTCGGCCGGCTGGAAGTAGCCGATCAGCGACTCGAAGGCGAGAACCAACCCCGCGTAGGCGACCAACGCGATCGCGCCGTACTTCACGAGCTTCATGGCTCCTCCCGACCGGTACGCGCGAGAGCGTAGCAAGGTGCCGAAGCGCTCCCACCGAGCGAGGTGCGTGGGCCGGTCACACGCGTCCGTCAGCGCTCGGCCGCCGCAGCCTCGGCGTCCGCTTTCGCCGCCTCTTCGAGATCGATGCGCCCGTCTCCGTTCAGGTCGTACTGCTCGAAGACACGCTGCAAGCC
>JANQSB010000307.1 GCA_028284295.1 Myxococcota bacterium
CGACACGGGTCTCCAGACGGGGCGGATCCGGAAGCCTCGACGCGAGCCGATCGGCGACCGACCCCAGCCCTTCTCGCGCCGACCAGGTGCCGCGGCGGGCCGGCTCACCGGCCTCGTCTCCACGACGCGACAGGGCCTGACGCAGGGCCCCCCGCACGATGGAGCCCCGGGTGCGCTCCCACTCCACGAGGCCGGGGAAGACGGCTTCGGCGCCGAGGGTCCGCTCGTCCCCGGCGTAGACCCCGGTCAGGAACGCGCCCACCAGCTCGCGCGAGGCCTCCGCGCCCAGGCGGCGGGACACGAAGGCATCGACCGTCTCCCCGGTCGGATCACCGCGTCGCACCAGGGGCTCGGCGAGGATGCGGGCCTTGGCGCGGGGCGACACCAGGGGAGTGGCAAGCGCGGAGAGCGGACCGTGCGGCAGCTCCAGGAGCTCGTCCCCGCGCCAGATCCAGCGCTTGCGGCTCTCCGGGGCGGCGCAGATCAGCTCCTCCCAGAGCGCGTGACGAGTGGCGAACGCACAGAAGGGCGCCTTGGCCTGGAAGGTGTTGGGGCCGGTCTCGACCCGGTAGCCCCGGACGGCATCGGTCTGCATGACCCCGCCTGGCCGGGAGCCCGCGTCCACCACCCGGGGACGCAGGCCCGCCGCCGCCAGCTCGCAGGCGGCACCGAGGCCGGCGATGCCCGCTCCGACGACGACGGCGTCAGCGTCCGATCCGGTGTCTCCGCTGCTGCGAGGTCGCCCGCTCGCTCCGCCCGTCGCCGCAGTCGGACCGGACCCGCTCACGTGAGGGCGCGGACCGCGTCCGTGAAGGCCTGGACTCCCGCGACGGGAGTGTCCGGCAGGCAGCCGTGACCGAGGTTCAGCACGTGACCGCGCGCGGGTCGACCGGCCTCGCGCAGCGCCCGCACCTTCTCGAAGATCTCGTCGCGAGAGGCATGCAGGGCACAGGGGTCGAGATTTCCCTGCAGGCTCACCTGCTGGCCGTGGCGCCGAGCGGCTTCGGCCAGATCGCAGCGCCAGTCGAGCGAGATCACGTCGGCACCGGAGCGGGCCATCTCGTCCACCACGTGTGCGCCGTCGTTCACGTACAGGATGAGGGGCGCGGCGCTGCGATCGAGCCGTTCGGCGATCTGCTGGTGCCCCGGCAGGACCCAGTCACGGTACTCCGCGGGCGAGAGCAGTCCCGCCCAGGTATCGAAGAGCTGCACCACCTGCGCGCCCGCTTCGATCTGTGCGTTCAGGTAGTCGACGGTGAGATCGGCCAGACGATCCAGGAGCGCGCGCAGGGTCGAAGGCTCGCGGTGCAGCATGCGCTTGAGGGTCGAGAAACTCCGCGAGCCCTGCCCCTCCACCAGGTAGGCGGCCAGGGTGAAGGGGGCCCCCCCGAAGCCCAGAAGCGGAATCTCGCGCTTCTCGAGCTGGCCTCGCAGCTCGCGCAGGATCTCGAAGACGAAGGGAACGCTCTCGCGGGGGTCCGGGCTGCGCAGGGCGTCGACCTGGGCCCGGGTCCGGATCGGGTCCGCGATCACCGGTCCCGGTGCGAAGTCGACGTCGACCCCCAGCGCCGGGATCGGCGTGAAGATGTCCTGGAACAGGATCACCGCCTCGGCGCCGACGAGATCGATCGGCTGCAGCGACACCGTCACGGCGCGCTCGATGTCTCGACACATCTCGAGGAAGGAGACCCCGGAGCGCACCTCGCGGTACGCGGGCAGGTAGCGGCCAGCCTGCCTCATCAGCCAGACCGGGGGCCGATCGACCGGCTCGCCCCGACAGCTCCGGAGCATCCGCTGCTCGGGGCTCAGCTCCTCCACCGCCATCGCCCCTCAGTATCCGGAGAGACGCGCCCAGCGATCGCGGTGCCACGCCGCGTCGCCGAAGCTCAGCTCGGCGGTGCGGGCGCGCTTCAGGTAGAAGCCGATGTCGTACTCGTCGGTCATCCCGACGCCACCGAACATCTGGACGCCCTCGTTGCCGGCCAGGACGTACGCGTCCGAGCAGCGCGCCTTGGCGAGCGACACCAGCTGCTGCAGGTCGGCGGCGTCCTCGTCGATCGCACGGGAGGCGGCCATGACCGCGGACCGCGACAGCTCGATCTCCATGAAGAGATTGGCGGCACGGTGCTTGAGGGCCTGGAAGGTCCCGATCCGCACCCCGAACTGCTCGCGCTCCTTCAGGTAGTCGAGGGTGAGCTCGAAGGCGCGACTCATGCCCCCGAGCATCTCCGCGCAGAGCCCCACGGTGGCGCGATCCAGCACCTGCTCGACGATGGGTCCGCCCTGCCCCTCCTCGCCCACGAGCGCATCGCCGGGCACCGAGACGCCGGCGAAGCCCACGGTGGCGGCGCCCCGGGAGTCGAGCCGCGTCTCGCGGTGGCGGGTGAGCCCGGGCGCATCGGTGGGAACGACGAAGAGGGAGACGCCACCGGGGGTGAGCGCAGAGACCACCAGGGCGTCCGCCGCGTGGCCCTCGAGCACGTGGACCTTCTCGCCTTCGATCGTCCAGCCTTCCCCGCTCTTGTCGGCACGCGCCTCGATCCGGTTGGCCTCGTAGCGGCTCCCGGCTTCGGCATAGGCCAGGCCGAGGAGCTTGTCGCCCCGGATCATCGGCTCGAGCCACTCCGACTGCTGGGCCTCGCTACCGGCGAGGAGCAGCGCCTGGCCGGCCATCAACACGTTCGAGATGAGGGGCTCCGGCGCCAGGTTGCGTCCCAGGGCCTCGAGCACGATGGCCAGATCCGCGTGTCCCATGCCCGCGCCGCCCACCGACTCCGGGAAGGGGATTCCGATCCAGCCGAGCTCGGCCATCTGCTTCCACAGCTCGCGCGAGAAGCCGAGCGGATCGCCCGAGTCGCGGAGCGCCCGCATGCGGCTCACCGGCGACTCCTCCTCGACGAAGTCGCGTGCCGTCTTGGCGATGAGCTCCTGGTCTTCGGTCAGTACGAGTGCCATTGGGGTCGGGTCCTCGGCTTCTTTCGGGCGCTCAGTCGGGCAGGCCGAGCACGCGCTTGGCGATGATGTTCAGCTGGATCTCGGAGGTGCCCCCCTCGATCGAGTTGCCGCGGGTTCGCAGCCAGGCTTTCGTGAGCTCCGTCTCCTCGTCGTCGAAGCCCGGTCCCTCCCAGCCGGTCGCCTGGGGACCCATGATCCGCACCATCACCTCGTGGCGGCGCATGTTGGTCTCGGTCCCGTACACCTTGAACATCGAGGTCTCGGCCCCGGGCTGGTGCCCGGCCTTGGCGGCGGCCGTCGAACGCTGCACGGTGAGGCCGAAGGCGCGGGTATCCATCTCGCACTGGGCGATGTCGTGCCGCAGCACCGGATCGGCGATGCGCCCCTGATCGTCGAACTCGAGATAGCGCTCGGCGAGCTCGACGTAGCGGCTCTTCTTGGTGCGGGGCGCGCCCCCACCCCCGAAGGTCCCGGCGATCATGCTGCGCTCGTGACCGAGCAGCGCCTTGGCGACCGTCCAGCCCGCGTTGATCTCGCTGACCACGTTCTCG
>JANQSB010000308.1 GCA_028284295.1 Myxococcota bacterium
CGAATGCGGATGCCGGCCACCGACTCGACGGCGGCCCGGCGCGCCTCGGCCACCGCCCGGGTGCGAGCCTCGGCGGGCGACTCCGATTCCGACGCCAGGAC
This sequence comes from Myxococcota bacterium, assembly GCA_028284295.1. Classification (GTDB taxonomy): domain Bacteria; phylum Myxococcota_A; class UBA9160; order UBA9160; family UBA4427; genus JAJDAN01. Next base: position 102 of record JANQSB010000308.1, read on the forward strand.
CCGGGCCTTCACCTCCACCCAGCCCTTCTTGCGGAGCTTGCGGACGACGGGCGCCACCGGGGCGGTCGCGGACGCGCCCGATGTCGCCGCGGCGCCTGCCTCCGGCGCGGCCGGGTCGACGGCAGGAGTCGGCGAGCCGCACGCCAGCGTCCAACCGAGCAGCCCCACCAGGGCGAGGACTGCGGTCAGGGATCGGTTCCGGCGATCGTCACGCGGGGTCGATTGCATGGGCCTTCTCTCTCGGGAGCTGCCGGGCGCATCAGCGCGACGCCGGCGACCCTCCTCTCTTCGCCAGCTCTGCGACGAAGCTGGAGAGCTCCGGGCCCTTCTCGCGGGCGCCGCGGCTGAGCTCCACCCCGGCGTCGCCCCAGAAGGTGTTCCGCTGTCGCCGGTCGCGGACGAGCGCCTGCAGGGCCGTGCGGACGTAGCGATGCAGCTCGCCCGCCGAGACCCGGCCGTTCTCGTCCCGGTCCGCCCAGCCGCGCAGGCCGCCCAGGGCCAGGTAGCTGAAGGCGGGACGTTCGGCGCCCGGGAGCGGACCCGCGAACTCGTCGTTTCGGGCCGCGGTGAACAGGATGGTTCGCGGGTCGCGCGCGCCGTCCTCCACGGTCACCACCAGCGGCTGCAGGCCGGCGACCAGCTGCTCGCCGTCGGCGGCCCGGCCCGAGAAGCAGGCGTCCAGGAGCACCCGGATCTGTCCGGCCTGGCTGGCCTCCATGCGGCCGAGCAGGTCGGCCCGGGACAGGCTGCGCGCGCGCAGGCTGCGGGCCTTCTGCTGGGCGTCGTAGCCCACGAGCAGGCCGTCGTTCTCGTCGCGGGACGGCGCACCGTGTCCCACGAAGACGAACCACAGGGTTCCCTTCTTCCCCACCTGGCGCGCCGCCTCGTCGACGGCCCACTGCACGTCTTCGCGGGTGGCGTCCGCATCGAGCAGCAGGGAGGCGTGCTGGACCGGCACCCCCCGGCTGCGCACCAGGTACTCGTACCAGGCCGTGGCATTGGCGGCCGCACCCGGGATCTTCGCGACGTGGGGGTAGCGCTCGATGCCCACCACGACCGCGGCATCGTGGCGGCCGTCCTCCCGGGCGGGCGCCGGCTTCGAGAGATCCGGCCAGCGCAGGCGCACCGACCGGGCCCGACGCGGTGCCTTGCCAGCCGCGAAGTAGCGGCCGGTCTTCCACACCCCGCTCCGGGTGACACCGTTCGGCGTCGTCTCGACGCCGCGGCCGACGCGAATGCCCATCTGCCAGCCGCCCTCGTAGCGCGACCCGTTCGGGTGCTTCCACACTCCCTGACCGTGGGGGCGCGAGTCGCGGAAGCCTCCCGTGTAGGCGCTGCCGTCGGTCCAGCGGTAGGAGCCCTCCCCGTCGACACAGTCGCCCGACAGGCAGCCGCTGCGCTTGCGCTTCTTGGCCTTCCAGCTGGCCACGGCGCTCGGCGTGGCGATCACGCGCCGCCCCCAGCGCTTTCCTTCTTCCCAGCGGCCCGAGTCCACGCGGCCGTCCGGATAGGTGAGCGAGCCGCGGCCGTGGGGCTTGCCGTTGCGGAAGCTGCCCACGTACTCGCTGCCGTCGTCGTGGATGAAGCGACCGGTCCCGTTCCAGCAGTTGCCCACCACGCAGCCGGTACCGCCGGCCACCAGGGGGGCCGGTGCGGCGCCCCCCGCGGATCCCATGAAGTTGCCGCGCGCCCAACGTCCCTCGCGCTTGCCGCCGCCGGCGCCGTACCAGGTGCCCTCGCCGTGCTCGACCCCGGCACCGAAGGACCCGACGTAGCGATCGCCGTTGGCGAAGGTGAGCGTGCCCTGGCCGTGGGGCTTTTCCTTGCGGTACTCGCCCACGTAGCGGTCGCCGTTGTCGTAGCTGCGGACGCCGGCGGGGGTGGGCTCGCCGCGCTTCCAGGTGCCCTTGTAGCGGCCGTCGGGATAGGTCTGCACTCCGTATCCGTGCCGACGGTCGGCGGCCCAGGCACCCTCGTAGCGGCGTCCGTCGGGCCAGGTCTGGACCCCGCGACCCTGCCGCAGGCCGTTCACGAAGGGACCTTCGTAGTTGCTGCGGTCGCGGTGCACGCGGACGCCCCGACCGTTGATGCAGTCTCCCTTCAGGCAACCCCGGCCACGCCCGCCCGACTTCGTGCGCTTGCGTTCCGCGGTGGAGGCCTTCGCCTTCTTCCGGCCCTTGCGCGGCTCGGGTGCAGCAACGCGGCCATGGGACTGGATGAGCTCGCCGTCCTTCCACATGCCCTTCTCGAGCGAGCCGTCGGCGTGACGCCAGGTACCCTTCCCGTCCCGGCAGTTGCCCCAGACGCAATCCGCCCCGGCCGGCGCTGCGAGCGACGCAGCGAGCAGCAGGCCACCCGCGAGAAGCAGGGCCCGACCCAGGCGAGAGGCTCCGGACATCGCCCGGCGTATCGGCAGATCGCGCGGTCAGCCGCAGTCCCCCAGGAGCCGGCAGCTTGGCGGCAACCAAGGGAACGCGTGGCGCGGGTGCCGGCT
>JANQSB010000320.1 GCA_028284295.1 Myxococcota bacterium
AGAATACGCGCGTCCCTCACGGCGCGTGCGAGGAAGCGCAGCAGCAGCAGCGACGGCTTGTCGGCCCAGTGGAGATCGTCGAGCACCAGCACGATGGGCTCGCTGCTCGCTCGCGCGAGCAGGTAGCTGGTGACGCCGTCGAAGAGGCGGAAGCGCGCCTCCTCCGGCTCGGCGTTGCCGGGCTCGGCGATCTCGGGAAGCGCGTCGCGCAGCTCGGGTACCAGCTGCGCGACGTCGGGCGCGGCCTGGGCGAGGTCGGCGCGCGTCTCGTCGGGCGCGCGGTCGTCCAGGGCGGCGCGCAGGATCTGGACCCAGGGCCAGAAGGCCGGAGCGCCTTCGCCCTCGTAGCAGCGTCCGACCAGCACCCGTGCCCCGCGCTGGCGGGCCGTGGCGCCGAGCTCGTCGATCGTCCGCGTCTTGCCGATGCCGGGCTCGCCCACGACGAGCACGAGCCGTCCGCTTCCCGAGGCGACCGCGTCGAGGGCCTCCGTGAGCCTCTCGACCTCCGCGGCACGGCCGACGAAGAGGGAGCGGGGCTCGTCGCGGCTCTCCTCGGCCGGGACTTCGTCCGCGCGCACTTCGGCCACGAACTGGTAGCCGCGTCCGTAGACGGTCTTGATGAAGCGGCCGCGGCGATCGTCTCCGAGCGCTCGCCGCAGCTGCGCGACGTTCGACGGGAGGACCGACTCGGTGACGAACTCGCCGGGCCACAGGTTCTCGAGCAGCTCCTCCTTCGAGACGACCCGGTCGCGCTGGTGCACCAGATAGCAGAGGACGTCGAAGACCTTGGGCTCGAGCGCGAGCACCGAGTCTCCCCGGCGGAGCTGGTAGCTCCCTTCGTCGAGCACGAAGTCGCCGAACTCGATCGCCATCAGAGGGACAGCTTATCGCACACGATCGTGTCGACCCTTGCAGCACGCGGCCGGCATGCCGTCGCCGAGCTGCATCGGCCGCGGAGGCTGCAGGCCCCACGGCGCGCGCGGCGTGCCTCCGGCTCCTGGCCCCGACGCGTCATTGGCCTGGCTTCGCGCGCGCGGGGTTCGCGGTAGAACCTTGCGGGACGCGCTTCGCGCGGCGAATCGCCGAGAGCGCCAGGACGTCAGAGTCGTGGAAGCGGGTCGGTAGCCCCAGACCGCCGCGCGGAGCCTTCCATCGCCCACTGCGCGTCGCGCATCGGGGTCGCGCCCTGATCCGAATGCCGGATCAGGGCTGGCCCGTGGGCGTACCGTCGGAGTCCGCGTCCGGGTCGGCCGCGGAGCGGGTCTCCGAGCTCGAAGGGGCGACTGCGGTCGTCACGGCCCGCTGCGGGAGCGGGACATCCGGCGTCACCAGGCCGGCCGACATGATCACCTTGAACGCGTCCTCGACGGTGATCGGCACCTCGATCAGGTCGTCGGCGGGAACCGCGAGATAGAAGCCCGAGGTCGGGTTCGGCGTCGTCGGAAGGAAGCAGTTGATCAGGGAGGTCTCGGGCACCGCCTGGGCGACGGGACCCCGGGTGGGCCCGGTCGTGAAGGCGAGTGCCCACAGGCCGCGGCGGGGATACTCGATCAGCACGACCCGGTTGAAGTTCGTCTCGCCGGTCTGGAGCACCGCGTCCAGAAGCTGCTTGACCCCGCCGTAGATGGTCCGGGCAACGGGTACGCGGGAGAGCAGGGTCTCCCAGATGCGCACCACCTCCTGGCCGAAGAAGTGACGCACGATGACGCCCGCCAGCAGGATCACCAGGAAGGTGAAGAGCGCGCCCACCAGGGGAGGAAGGTCCGGCGGCTCCCGCAGCCCGGGCGATACCCACTGGATCACCCGGGGCAGCAGCAGATTGTCGAGGCGGGTGATGATCCAGGCGATGGCCCAGAAGGTGATGCCGATCGGTGCGAAGGCCAGCAGACCTGCGACGAAGTAGGTCCGCACGATGCGAGCGACGCTGTGCCAGATTCGCTTCAGCATGCGGGCCCTCTCGTGGTCGCGGCCCCGACGGCAGTCGGCCGGGGCCCACTCCCTATCGGTCGGGTGGAGTCAGGACGTGAAGACACGCGGTGGAGTCTCCGCGGCTGCCCGGCCGCGGTCGGCTGGTAGCCGAGCGCGGCATCTCCCCGTGCGGCGGGGTGGGGATCCGGGAGTGTTGCCGGGAAGGATCTAGAAGAGCGGCGCGTCGCCGTCGTCCACCGGCGCGTAGGACGAGATCTCGCAGTCCAGCGAGATCAGCTCCACGGTCGGGCTCACCCAGCCGGTGTTCGACGCGGTGGCTTCCTGGCTCGGATTCTCGTTCATGGCGAGACCTATAGCAGGTGTGGTGGGCTCCCGGCTCCAGCAGCCGGAGCGTCGGGCCCCGCGGGTCAGCGCAGCAGGACGTCGCAGGCCCAGCGGATCCGGCGAACCAGCGCGCCGAGCGCGTTGCGGTGGATGTTGCGCCGCAAGCGGGTGACCACGGCGCGTTCCAGCCGGTAGCGCGTGAGCTTCGGTGCCGGCTTGCGGGGTCCGCCCGGGTCGATGGCGGCGAGCTCGGCGTCGATGTCGCTGCGGCGGTACCCCCAGGTCTCGAGGTCGGCGTCGGACAGGCGGGCCAGGATCTCCTGGCACTGCGCGATCTTGGCAGGCTGGCCGCCGAGCGCCTCGCTCCACTTCGAGAGCGAGTCCGTGGTCGGGCGGCTGTGCTTCGCCACGCCCACCGGGTCGCCCAGCCCGCGCGCCGATTCCTTCGCGCCTTCGGGCTTCTTGCCGTAGTCGATCATGTCCGGCTCGAAGGGCAGGCCGACGTGCTCGCAGAGTCGGGCCAGCTCCCGCTCGGGGTCGCTGACCAGGTCCTCGTAGCGGAGATGGAGGGCCGGCACCGGTCGCTCGCGCAGGAAGCGTGCGATGGCCGGCACGTAGCGCTCGAGCAACGGTTGATGGGTGTGTGCCGCCTGGTGGTCGCCGTCGAAGAACGACTCCACGAAGGAGGACCAGACCGCCAGCGGCTGGCGGGTCAGGACCACATAGCCCGCCTCGGGGTACAGACGGGCCGCGAAGTCGAGGACCAACGAGTAGGCCGGCGTCTTGTCGAGCAGGACGCTGCGGCCGGTCGGCTCGAGCAGCTTCGCGTAGATCTGGTCCGTCATCGCGCGGAGCGCCGCCAGGTAGTCGTTCTCGCCCTCCGGAAGGGCCTCGACCAGCTCCCGCATGGCCAGCTCGGTGATGATCGGGTCGTAGGGAGCGCGGTCGACCTTCGCGAAGTAGCCCAGATGCGCGAGCGGCGTCAGCAGGTGCGGCTCGTCGGGTGCATGGATCTGGCTGTGGCTGCCCAGCATGCGGGTGAGCAGCGTCGAGCCGGAACGCGGGGGTCCCACCAGGAAGATCAGCTTCTTCTGCACGCCACTCCCAGCTCGCGGGGTCGATCACCGCGGGTTCGTCCGACACTCATCGGCAGGTCCGGGCTCTCGCTTGCGCTCGTGATGGCGCCGTGGCCGGAGGATAGCTCGCGGGCCGGGTATGCTCCCCGCGTGGTGGGTGAGCCCGGCAATCCGCGTGCAACTCCGCGCCGCTTCGGGGGGCTGGCGCCCAGCGAGTGGCTGCTCGTGATGGCGTTGACCTTCGTCTTCGTGCCGGCCTTCTCGTCCCTGTCCAGTGTCTGGTCGAGCGTCGACTACCTGTCTCACGGCTACCTCGTACCGGTGGTCGCCTTGTGGGCGGCTACGGGGAAGCGGGCCGTCCTGCCGCGACTGCCCCAGAGACGGGACCTCCGGGGGCTCGGGGCGATGGCTGCCTCCTTCGCGCTCTATCTGGGAGGGCTGGCGTTCGAGTGGCCCGCGCTCCAGGGGCTGGCGGTCGTGCTGGCCGTCGCCGCCGCGGTGCTCTATCTGCGGGGGCCGGACTGGCTTCGCGCGCTCGCGTTCCCCATCGGCTTCCTCGTCTTCATGGTGCCGGTCCCCGAGCCGATCCTGAATCCGGTCATCGTGCAGCTCCAGCTCCTGGTCAGTCAGAGCGGCGTCTGGCTGCTGCAGGTGGTCGGCTTCCCCGTGCTCCGTGTCGGGAACGTGATCGAGCTGCCGGGCGGGGTGACCCTCTTCGTCGCCGAGGCGTGCAGCGGCATCACCTCGGTGGTCACCCTGCTTCCTCTCGGCGTCTTCCTCGCGTACTTCACGGAGCGGACCCTGGCCCGTCGCATCGTGCTGGTCGCTTCGGTGGTTCCCCTCGCGATGGCGGGCAATCTGGTGCGGGTGATCGCCACGGTGGTCGCCGCCCACGAGGTCGGAAGCGAGGCGGCGACCGAGGGAGCGGCCCACGAGGCGGTCGGGCTGGCCAGCTACGTGCTCGGTTGCCTCGCTCTTCTCTCCGTGGGCTGGCTGATGCGGGTCCTGGTGCCGCCTGCGGCCGAGCGGCGCCGTCCGGCAGCATGAGTCCCGAGCCGGGCGCGGAGGTCGTCCGCCGGCTCGCTCGTGCCGTGGGCTTCGACCTCGCCGGCGTCGCTGCCGCCCGGCCCGGACGCGAAACGCGCTTCGTCCGGGAATGGGTGGCGCGCGGCTACGGCGGGCCCGCCGGCGGGCCGCTCGACTACGTGCTGCGTCGACTCGAAGAGCGGGAGGACCCGAGACGCCTGCTGCCCGGCGCGCGCAGTGTGATCGCCGTGGGCTTCGTGCTGGGGGACGAGCCCGTCGAGCCGGGCTTCGCGCCGCGCATCGCGCGCTACGCACGCGGCGACGACTACCACGAGGTGCTCCTCGACCGGCTGCGCGCGCTGGTCTCGGCGCTCGAGGCCTACCGGGGCCAGCCGGTCGCCGCTCGAAGCTACGTCGACACGGGCCCGGTGCAGGAGCGCGCCTTCGCGGCGGAGGCCGGGCTGGGCTGGATCGGAAAGAACACCATGCTCATCCATCCGGCGCACGGCTCGCAGCTGATGCTGGGGGTCGTGGTCTGCGACCTCGACCTCGAGCCCGACCGGCGAGAGCCCGACCACTGCGGCAGCTGTCGAGCCTGTCTCGATGCGTGCCCGACCGACGCCTTCGTCGAGCCCTACGTGCTCGACGCCACCCGCTGTCTCTCCTACACGACGATCGAGGACCCGGGCCCCATTCCCGAGGCGCTGCGGGAGGCCCAGGGAGACCGGCTCTTCGGCTGCGACGTCTGCCAGGACGTCTGCCCGTTCAACCAGCGTCGCGGTCGCCAGACGCCACCCGATCCGCTGGGCCTGCGGACACGCCTGGCCGCACGCGAAGCGTGGCAGGGCCCGTCGCTCGAGTGGGTCCTGGGCCTGGACGAGCGCGCCTGGCAGGCGGCCACGCGGCACAGTGCGCTGCGGCGCGCGAAGCACCGGGGTCTGCTCCGCAACGCGCTGATCGTCGCCGGCAACCGGGGGGATCCGGCGCTCCGACCGCGGATCGAGCGCTGGGCGGCAGGTCGCGATCCCGAGCTCGCCGAGCACGCGCGCTGGGCGCTGGCGAGGCTCTCCGGGGACTGACCGGACCCCGGGCGCTTCCGCCGGAGTCAGCGCGGTGTGCAGCCCCGCAGCCAGCAAACGCGAAGCGTTCGGCAGCTAGGAGCCCGCTCGAGCCAGCAGCCTCGCCGTGGCCGCGCCCTCGTGCACGCCTTCCTCGAACGAGAGCAGCTCGAGCTCCCCGAACAGGCGGGGAAGCTCGCCGGGCTCGAGCAGGAAGTCCGGATTGCGCGGGCCGCCCTCGAGCTCCCGCTGGGCGGTCGTGAAGGTCTCGTAGAGAAGCAGCCCGCCGGGCGCGACGAGCCTCGCGATGGCGCCGCAGAGAGGCCGGTGGAGGTAGCGAAAGACCAGGACGGCCCCCAGCCGAGAAGCGAGCAGGGGCGGC
>JANQSB010000336.1 GCA_028284295.1 Myxococcota bacterium
AGCCGGAGCCGGAGCCGGAGCCGGAGCCGGAGCCGGAGCCGGAGCCGGAGCCACTGGCCGCGCCGCGGGTGCCGCTGCGCGAACGGCTGGCGCGGACCAGCGACAGTCTCGTGGGGCGGCTGGGGGGTCTGCTGGGGCGCGGCCCCGTCGACGAGGCGCTGCTGGGCGAGCTCGAGGCCATGCTGTTCACGGCGGATCTCGGCGTTCGGACCGCCGAGAGTCTGCTCTCGGAGGTCCGCTCGAAGGCCAGGGGCGCCGATGCCAGCGCGGTCCACGATGTCCTGCGCGCGGGCATCCTGTCCCGGCTGTCGGCCGTCCAGCCGACGCCCCTGGTGCTGGATCGGGAAGGGCCCTTCGTGGTGCTGGTGCTGGGCGTGAACGGCTCGGGCAAGACGACGACCATCGGCAAGCTGGCGGCGCGCTACACCGCCGAGGGTCGCAAGGTGATCCTCGGTGCGGCCGACACCTTCCGGGCGGCGGCCATCGAGCAGCTTCAGGTGTGGGGCGAGCGTGTGGGATGCGAGGTCGTGGCGGGGCAGGCGGGTGGCGACCCGTCCTCCGTCGCCTTCGACACCCTGAAGGCCGCCAAGGCGCGCGGCTGTGACGTCGCCATCATCGATACGGCGGGTCGCCTGCAGACCAAGAAGCCGCTCATGGAAGAACTCTCGAAGATGGCGCGTGTGCTCGCACGCGAGATCCCGGACGCTCCCCACCAGTCGCTGCTGGTCCTGGACTCGAACACGGGTCAGAACGCGATCTCCCAGGCGAAGCTGTTCTCGGAAGTGACCCGCGTGACCGACCTCGCCCTGACGAAGCTCGACGGCACCGCGAAGGGCGGCGTCATCGTCGGCCTGGCGGACGAGTTCGGCATCCCGGTTCGCTACGTGGGAGTCGGCGAAGCCGTCGAGGACCTGCGCGACTTCGACGCCGAGGAGTTCGTGGATGCGATCTTCCCCGACGCCGCGGCGGGAGGCGACGCGTGAGCCGCTACGTGATGGCGCTCGACCAGGGAACCACCTCCTCGCGAGCGATCCTCTTCGATCGCGAGGGCAAGATCGCCGCCGTCGATCAGTACGAGTTCACGCAGCACTTTCCCGAGCCGGGCTGGGTGGAGCACGACGCGGAGGAGATCTGGCAGAGCCAGCTTCGCGCGGCCCGGGGCGTGCTCGAGAAGGCCGGGGCGAAGGCCGGTGAGATCGCAGCGCTGGGTATCACCAACCAGCGGGAGACCGCGGTCGTCTGGGATCGCGCGACCGGCGAGCCCATCCACCGGGCGATCGTGTGGCAGTCGCGGCAGACGGTACCTGTCTGTGATGACTTGCGGGCCCGGGGCCTGGAAGGCGAGATCCGGGATCGGACGGGTCTCGTGCTCGACGCCTACTTCTCCGCCACGAAGATCCGCTTCATCCTCGACGCGGTTCCCGGTGCCCAGGAGCGGGCCCTGCGAGGCGAGCTCTGCTTCGGAACCGTGGACAGCTGGCTGGTCTACAAGCTGACCCGGGGTGCCGTTCACGCGACGGAGTACTCGAACGCGTCGCGCACCATGATCTACGACATCCACCAGCTGCAGTGGGACGAGCTGCTGACCGGTGAGCTGGACATTCCGCCCGCCATGCTGCCGGAGCTTCGCGATTCGAGCGGCGACTTCGGCGAGGCCGACCCCGAATGGCTCGGCGGGGCCATCCCCATCGCGGGGATCGCCGGCGACCAGCAGGCCGCCCTCTTCGGCCAGGGCTGCACCTCACCCGGCCAGGTCAAGAACACCTACGGGACGGGCTGCTTCCTGCTCATGAACACCGGTGACGAGGCGCGTGCCTCGAATACCGGTCTCGTCACGACGCTGGCCTGGGGGCTCTCGGGCCGCGTCTCCTACGCGCTCGAGGGCAGCGTCTTCGTCGGGGGCGCCGCCGTCCAGTGGCTGCGAGACGGTCTCGGGCTCGTCGAGAATGCGGCCGAGACCCAGGCGGCCGCCGAGTCCGTGGCGGACACGGGCGGCGTCTATCTGGTGCCGGCCTTCGTGGGTCTGGGTGCTCCGTACTGGGACGATCGTGCCCGCGGCACCATCGTCGGGATCACCCGCGGCACCACCCGTGAGCACCTGATCCGCGCGACCCTCGAGTCGATCGCCTTCCAGAGCCGCGACGTGATGGAGTGCGCGACCCGCGACGCGGCGATCCGTCCGGGGGCGTTGCGGGTGGACGGCGGCGCCTGCGCGAACGACTTCCTGATGCAGTTCCAGGCCGACGTGCTGGGGGCCGCGGTCGAGCGGCCAGCCCTGCTGGAGGTGACGGCGCTGGGCGCCGCGGCCCTGGCGGGGCTGGCAGTCGGCTTCTGGAGCGATCGCAGCGAGCTCGACGCCGCCGGCGGCGGCACGACGACCTTCGAGCCGAGGCTCTCCGAAGACGAGCGCGAGGCCCGTTACGCGGATTGGAAGCGGGCCGTCGAGCGCTCCCGGGACTGGGCTCGCGACTGATGCGGGTCATCGCGCATCGGGGCGCCTCCGGTCACCGGCCGGAGAACACCTTGCCCGCATACGAGCTGGCCATCGAGATGGGTGCGGACATGATCGAGATCGATCTGCACCGCACCGCCGACGGTGCCATCGTGGTCACCCACGACGCCGAGCTGGAGGGACTGGCTGAGGGCGGTGGCAGGGGCGAGATCGGAGAAGCGACGCTCGCCGCGGTTCGCTCGCTCGACGCGGGGGAGGGCGAACGCGTTCCCCTGCTCGACGAGGTGCTCGACGGCTTCGTGAAGCGCATTCCCTTCAACCTCGAGCTGAAGTGGGGCGCCGGCGGCGACTACCCGGAGCTCGAGGCGCAGACCCTCGAGGCCCTGCGCAGGCGACCGCTGCGCAAGCAGATCCTCTTCTCCTCGTTCCGGCCCTCCATCCTGGAGCGGCTGCGGGCGCTGGACGAGAGCGCGCAGCTGGCGCTGCTGGCCTCGCCCCAGGACCCGGCCTACAGCCTCGACGGCTCGCTCGAGCAGGCCGCTCGGCTCGGATGCGTGGCCCTCAACCCGCACTGGTCGCTGGCGGACGAGACCCTGGTGGCGCGCAGCCACGAGGCGGGCCTCGAGGTGAACGTCTACACCGTCGACGAGATCTCCCACATGCGGCGGATGCTGGATCTCGGGGTCGATGGGGTGTTCACGAACTTCCCGGACCGGCTCGCGGCGCTGCTCGGCGGCTGACACCTGTGGGGCCACTCCCCGGGGTCGTCCACCCCGAGGGCTCCGATCCCCCTTTTCTCTGTGATCGCAGGGGCTTCAACGGGTCCGCGGGGCCTCACGGCTTGCTTGACAGTCAAAACCGACGCAAGTAGGTTGGCTCGTCCGATTCGCGTCCTCCGCCACTGCAGGAAGTCAGGGGACCACTCGTGTCCCCGCGGGCCGCAGGCCGGACTCCGGTGGGTCTCCGCCCCACAGGTGCCGCGCCGCAGCGACGGATGGGCTCCCCGGTCCGATTCGCGACCCGACGCAGCGCGCCAGAACCCACATCGACGAACCCGATCGAAGATCAGGAACCCCCGATGAGCCGAACCCGACAGATCCCGCCGCAGAAGCCGGGTGGCCGCCAGGGCCTCTACGACCCGGTCAACGAGCACGATGCGTGTGGAGTCGGGTTCACGGCGAACATCCATGGGGAGAAGTCGCACGAGCTGGTGCAGCAGGGCATCGAGATGCTGGTCCGGCTCGAGCACCGCGGCGCCTGCGGCTGCGACCCGGAGTCGGGCGACGGGGCGGGGGTGCTCATCCAGCTCCCCGACGAGTTCCTGCGCCAGCAGGCGGCCAAGCAGGGGCTGACCCTGCCCGCAGAGGGCGCCTACGCGGTCGGCATGGTCTTCCTGGACCGCGACGACGACCGGCGCGCCCAGCAGATCGAGCTCTTCGAGGGCCTCGTGTCCGAGGAGTCCCAGTCGGTTCTCGGCTGGCGCGACGTGCCGCACGATCCCGAGGCCATCGGCTGGCTCGCCCGCGAAGCCATGCCGGTCATGCGCCAGGTGTTCGTCGGGGCGGCCGACGGACTCGACCCCGATGCCTTCGAGCGCAAGCTCTACGTCATCCGCCGTCGCTTCGAGAACCGGATCCTCGAGCAGCCGGGCTTCGCCTACCTGACCAGCCTGTCGAGCCGCACCCTCGTCTACACGGGGATGACCCTGGGCACCCAGGTGCTGCAGTTCTTCCCGGACCTCCGGGACCCGGCCCTCAAGTCCGCCATCGCCCTGGTGCACTCCCGCTACTCGACCAACACCTTCGGGGCCTGGGACCTCGCCCAGCCCTTCCGCTACCTGGCGCACAACGGCGAGATCAACACCCTCAAGGGCAACCGGGCGTGGATGCGCGCGCGCGAAGGCACGCTGCGATCCGACCTGTGGGGCGACGATCTGAAGAAGATCTACCCCGTCATGCGGCCGGCGACCGCGAGCGACTCGGCCCAGTTCGACAACGCGCTCGAGTTCCTGTGCCTGTCGGGTCGCGAGCTGCCCGAAGCCATCCTGATGATGATCCCCGAGGCCTGGGAGAATCACGAGCAGATGGATCCCGATCTGCGGGCCTACTACGAGTACCACTCCTTCCTGCTCGAGCCGTGGGATGGCCCGGCGTCGATCGCCTTCACCGACGGCCGCAAGATCGGGGCGGTCCTCGACCGCAACGGTCTGCGTCCCTCGCGCTACGTGGTCACCAAGGACGGTCTTCTCGCCATGGCGTCGGAGGTCGGGGTCGTGGACGTCGAGCCCGAGCGGGTGCTCAAGAAGGGGAGGCTGCAGCCCGGGCGGATCTTCTTCGTCGACCTCGAAGAGGGACGGATCGTCGAGGACGAGGAGATCAAGGCCGACTACGTGGCACGCCGGCCCTACCGCGAGTGGGTCGAGGCGAACCGCGTCAAGCTCTCGGACCTGCCCGAGGCCACCGTGCCGGCGGAGTTCTCGAATCCCGAGGCGCGCTTCCAGCTGCAGCAGGCGTTCGGATACACGCTGGAAGACCTGAAGTTCCTGATGGCGCCGATGATCGCCAACGGCAAGTGGGCGATCGGCTCGATGGGGGAGGACGCGGCGCTCGCCTGCCTCTCCGACCGGCCGCGGATGCTCTACCACTACTTCAAGCAGCTCTTCGCCCAGGTCACGAACCCGGCCATGGACTCGATCAACGAGGGTACGGTCATGTCCCTCTACTCGACCCTGGGTGCCGAGGGCAACCTGCTGGAGGAGACCGCCGAGCACGCGCGGATCCTGCGCTGCGACCGGCCGGTGATCACCGACGAGGAGCTGGCGCGGATTCGCGCCCTGAACGATCGCGGCTTCCCGTCCGCGACCCTGAGCGCGCTCTTCAAGGTGGCCGAGGCAGGCGAGGGGCTGCGGAGCGCTCTCGAGCGGCTCTGCGCCGAGGCCGAGGCCGCCGTGCGCGGCGGGACCAGCATCGTCATCCTCTCGGACCGCGGAGTCGGCCCGGACCTGGCTCCGGTGCCGATGCTGCTGGCGGTGGGCGCCGTGCACCACCATCTGGTGCGCGAGAACCTGCGCACCCAGTGCGGCATCGTGTGCGAGACGGGTGAGGCGCGCGACGTGGCCCACTTCGCGCTCCTCTGCGGCTATGGGGCCGGCGCCATCAACCCCTACCTGGCCCTCGAGACCATCGACGAGATCGTCGAGGAGGGCACGCACGTGCCCGAGGAGATCGACGCCGCCAGCGGGCTCGCGAACTACCTGAAGGCGAGCGACAAGGGTCTGCTCAAGACCATGGCCAAGATGGGGATCTCGACCCTGCAGAGCTACCGCGGGGCGCAGATCTTCGAGGCCGTCGGGCTCGACCGGGATCTCGTCGAGCAGTGCTTCACGGGGACCCCGTCGCGCGTGTCCGGAGTCGGCTACGACGTGCTCGCCCAGGAGGTGGCCCTGCGGCACGCACGGGCCTTCCCCGGAGAGGACTTCGAGTATCCGGAGCTGGACGCGGGTGGGCTCTACCAGTGGCGCCAGCGCGGCGAGCGGCACAGCTTCAACCCGGACAGCGTGGCGAAGCTGCAGCACGCGGTGCGGCAGGAGAGCTACGAGACCTACAAGGAGTTCGCGCGCGCGGCGGACGACGAGGCCGAGCGCCTCTGCACCCTGCGCGGCCTGCTCAAGTTCCGCTTCGCCGACGAGCCCCTGCCGCTCGACGAGGTGGAGCCCGCCAGCGAGATCGTCAAGCGCTTCTGCACCGGCGCGATGTCCTACGGCTCGATCTCGCTCGAGTCCCACCAGACCCTGGCCATCGCCATGAACCGGCTCGGGGGCAAGAGCAACACGGGAGAGGGCGGTGAGGATCCGGCCCGCTTCACCCCGGAGCCCAACGGCGACTCCCGGCGCAGCGCCATCAAGCAGGTGGCCTCGGGACGCTTCGGCGTCACCAGCTGGTACATGGTCAACAGCGACGAGCTGCAGATCAAGATCTCCCAGGGCGCCAAGCCGGGCGAAGGGGGCGAGCTACCGGGCCACAAGGTCAACGAGACCATCGCGAAGACCCGCTACTCGACGCCCGGGGTGGGACTGATCTCGCCGCCTCCCCACCACGACATCTACTCCATCGAGGACCTGGCCCAGCTCATCTACGACCTGAAGAACGCCAACCGCTTCGGCCGGGTCAGCGTGAAGCTCGTGTCCGAGACCGGTGTCGGGACCATCGCCGCGGGCGTCTCCAAGGGCCGCGCCGACGGGGTGCTCATCTCCGGGCACGACGGCGGGACCGGTGCGTCGCCCCAGGCCTCGATCAAGTACGCGGGCGTCCCGTGGGAGATCGGGCTCGCCGAGACCCAGCAGACCCTGGTGCTCAACGACCTGCGCGGTCGCATCCGGGTGCAGACGGACGGCGGTCTCAAGACGGGTCGGGACGTGGTGATCGCGGCGCTGCTCGGTGCCGACGAGTTCGGCTTCGCGACCGCGCCGCTGGTCGCGATGGGCTGCATCCTGATGCGCGTGTGTCACCTGAACACCTGCCCGGTCGGGATCGCCACCCAGAACGAGGAGCTGCGCCGACGTTTCGCGGGGACGCCGGAGCACGTGGTCAACTACCTGATCTACGTCGCGGAAGAGGCGCGCGAGCTGATGGCCAGGCTCGGCTTCCGCAGCGTCGACGAGATGGTCGGTCAGATGGATCGCCTGGAGGCCGCCGACGCCAGCTCCCACTGGAAGGCCCGCGGCGTCGACCTCTCGGAGCTGCTCGCCAAGCCCGAGGTCGGCTATGACGTCGTCAACACCGGCTCCCAGGACTGGAGCGTGCTCGACGACGTGCTCGACCAGAAGCTGCTGGAGCTGGCGGCCCCCGCACTCGAACGGGGCGAGAAGGTCGTGATCCACGAGCGGATCCGGAACACGGATCGCACCGTCGGGACGATCCTCGGCTCGGACATCTCGCGCAAGTACGGGGCCGAGGGACTCCCCGAGGACACCATCCAGCTGAACTTCACCGGATCGGCGGGCCAGAGCCTGGGGGCCTGGTGCACCTACGGGATGACCTTCACGGTCGACGGCGACACGAACGACTACTGCGGCAAGGGCCTTTGCGGGGGGAAGATCATCGTCCGGGTCCCCGAGCAGGCCACCTTCGAACCCGCGGACAACATCATCACGGGCAACGTGGTCCTCTACGGAGCCACCGCCGGTGAGGCCTACTTCAACGGCGTGGCCGGCGAGCGCTTCGCGGTTCGCAACAGCGGCGCCGATACCGTCGTGGAGGGAGTCGGAGACCACGGCTGTGAGTACATGACGGGCGGGAACGTCGTCATCCTGGGACGGACCGGCCGCAACTTCGGCGCGGGCATGTGCGGCGGCTTCGCCTACGTGCTCGACGAGGACGGTGACTTCGCGGATCACGTGAACCACGAGCGCGTCTTCCTCGAGCCGCTCGGCCCGGAAGACGAGGAGACCATCCAGCGGCTGGTCCGGCGTCACTTCCAGTACACGCGAAGCAAGCGTGCCGACGACGTGCTGCGCAAGTGGAACTCGATGGCGCCGAAGTTCGTCAAGGTGTTCCCGAAGGACCTGAAGCTCGCGCTGAGCGACCGTCTCGACGCCCACACCGGCGACGGCTAGCACCTCCAGGAGCAGACCGACATCATGGCCAAGCCGACCGGATTCCTCGAGTACCCGCGCAAGGGAACGCCGTACCGCCCCGTCGAGGAGCGCGTGCAGGACTACCGGCTGGCGCAGAACGACATCCCCGTCGAGGAGCTCAAGGTCCAGGCCGCGCGCTGCATGGACTGCGGCATTCCGTTCTGCAACAACGGCTGCCCGCTCGGAAACATCATCCCCGACTGGAACGACCTGGCCTATCGCGACAAGTGGGAGGACGCCCTCGTGCGTCTCCACTCGACGAACAACTTCCCGGAGTTCACCGGGCTGGTGTGTCCGGCTCCGTGCGAAACGGCCTGCGTCCTGGGCATCAACCAGGACCCCGTGACCATCAAGGCCGTCGAGTGGGAGATCATCCGCCGCGGCTTCGAAGAGGGCTGGGTCAAGCCGCAGCCGCCGGCCCGTCGGACGGGCCGATCGGTGGCGGTGGTGGGCTCGGGCCCCGCCGGTCTGGCGGCGGCACAGCAGCTGAGCCGGGCCGGACATACCGTGACCCTCTTCGAGAAGAGCGACCGGATCGGCGGGCTGCTGCGCTACGGGATTCCCGACTTCAAGCTCGAGAAGTGGGTGATCGACCGTCGCATGGAGCAGATGCGCGAGGAAGGCGTCCAGTTCCAGACCGGGGTCCACGTGGGCGTCGACCTGTCGGCCTCGGAGCTCCGCAAGAGCTTCGACGCGGTGCTGCTGTGCTGCGGCGCCGAGCAGCCCCGCGATCTCCCCGTGGAGGGGCGCGATCTCGCGGGCATCGAGTTCGCGATGGACTTCCTGCCGCAGCAGAACCGGCGGGTGGCCGGAGACAAGCTCGACCGGGACTCGGAGATCCTGGCCACCGGCAAGCACGTGGTCGTCCTGGGCGGGGGCGACACCGGCTCGGACTGCGTGGGGACCTCGCATCGCCAGCAGGCGGCGAGCGTGACCTCCATCGAGCTGCTCGAGCGCCCGCCCGAGGAGCGGGACTCGTCCACCCCGTGGCCGATGTGGCCGCTGATGTTCCGATCCTCGAGCTCCCACGACGAGGGGGGCGAGCGCGAGTACGCACTCCTCACCAAGCGCTTCGTCGGCGAGGCAGGCCGTGTCAAGGAGCTCGAGGCGGTCGAGGTCCGCTTCGGCGACCCGGACGCGAGCGGCCGCCCGCGGATGGAGGAGGTCGAGGGCACCCTGCATCGGCGTCCTGCAGAGCTGGTCCTGCTGGCGATGGGCTTCGTCCACCCCGTCCACGAAGGACTGGTCGACGGGCTCGGGATCGAGAAGGACCCGCGCGGGAACGTGCTGGCGGACACCCGTGGGTACGCGACCAGCGAGCCCGGCGTCTTCGCCGCCGGCGACTGCCGACGCGGCCAGTCGCTGGTGGTGTGGGCCATCTCCGAAGGTCGCGAGGCCGCGCGTGCCATCGACAGCTACCTGATGGGCCGGACGCGGCTGCAGTCGAAGAGCGCGGAGCGCGGCTGAGGGCGAGAGCCGCCGCGGCGAAGTCGAACGCCAGTTGATCGGCGGTCCGTGGGCCGCGAGTCTCCGCCTCCCGTGTTAGCTTCTGCGGCATGGCGAGCGTCAGCCACGTTCCCAGCTCCGGTCCGCACCCCGATCCCGACGCCGACCCGGCCTCCTCGGAGCTCGACCGCCTCGAGCACGCGGTTCGGCGACTGGTCGAGTACACCGAGAAGCTCCGTGTCGAGAACGACGGGCTGCGCGGGGAGCTCGAGGCGATGCGGGGCCTGCAGGAGCGGCTGCTGGCGGAGAGCCAGCTGCGCCAGGACGCCCTGAAGCGGATCGACGATCTCGTGGGGCTGATCGAGCAGCTCGATCCCACCCTCGCGGCGCCCGCGGCGGGCGCCGTCCCGAAGGCCTCGAAGTAGCTCCGTGTCCGATCCGGCCAGTCGGCGACGGCGCGCGATCCAGGTCGAGATCATCGGTCGCGAGTACCGCGTCGTGACCGACCGCGACGAAGCGTGGATGCGCCGGGTGGCCGAGCTGGTCGACCGCGCGATGGTGCGCGTGCGCGACGAGACCGAGACGGTCGACTCACTCGACGTCGCGGTCCTGACGGCGCTGCACCTGGCGCAGAACCTGATGATCCTGCGAGACGAAGGGATCGCGCCCCCGGACGAGGAGCGCGCGCAGAATCGCGTCGACGCCCAGCGGATGCGCGAGATCGTCCAGCTGGCCGAGGACGCGCTGCAGGCCGAGCCTCCGGCCTGAGCTCGTTGGAGGTCGCGGCCCACAAGCGCCAGCTGCGGTCGCGGCTGTCCGCTTCCCTGCGCGCCCGGCCCCCCAGCGAGGCAGCGGCCCGGGCCGTCGCCGAGCGCATCGCCGAGCGTCCGGAGCTGGCAGCGGCCCGGGCGGTCGCGCTCTTCGCTTCGCTGCCCGACGAGATCTCCACCGAGCCCCTGGGCGAGCTGGTCCTCCGGCGCGGCCTGCGGATGGCCCTGCCTCGCACCCTCGCCGGAGCTCGCCTCGAGTTCGCCTGGGTCGACTCCTTCGAAGAACTGCGTCCCGGGCGCTACGGTGTGCGCGAGCCGGCAGAGGGGAGCGAGCCGGCCGCGTGGTCGGAGCTCGATTGGGTGATCGTTCCCGGCCTGGCCTTCGACCGGTGCGGGCGGCGGCTCGGACGCGGGGCGGGCTACTACGATCGGATGCTCGCGGGTCGCACGCCGGGTGCTCCGCTCGTGGTCGGGGTCGCGGACGTGTCGCAGATCGTGGTCGAGGTGCCCGGCGAGTCGTTCGACGAGCGCGTGGATGCGGTGGTGACGGAGCGCGAGTGGATCCGAGTCGGTGAAGACGACCGGCCCGGGCCGGAACCGGGCCGTCGCAAGGCTTCGGCAGAAGAGGAAGAAGAGAGAGGAGCGTGAAGTGTCGTCGCGCAGGCAGGTCGGGAGGAGGATTCGATGACCGGGTCCGAGCGTGATCCGAAGCTGGCCGCCGAGGTCGAGCGCCAGCTGGCGGTCTTCGATCGTTCGGCCGTCGACTTCTACGGGCGCGACGAGCTCGGCGAGCGTCTGGGTGCTGCGCTCGCTGCGGGCCGTCCTCTGCGCGTCAAGCTGGGTCTCGATCCCTCGGCGCCAGACCTGCACATGGGACACACGGTCGTGCTCCACAAGCTCAAGGCCTTCCAGGAGCTGGGTCACACGCCGATCTTCCTGGTGGGAGACTTCACGGCTTCGATCGGCGACCCGTCGGGTCGCAGCAAGACCCGCCCGCCGCTCGACCGGGCACAGATCGAGGCGAATGCGCGCACCTACGTGGAGCAGGTCTCGAAGATCCTCGATGTCGAGCGGGCCGAGGTGCGCTTCAACAGCGAGTGGATGGACGCCTTCAAGCCTGCGGACTTCATCCGGCTCTGCGCCAAGGGGACGGTCGCGCGCCTGCTCGAGCGCGACGACTTCGCCAAGCGCTATGCCGAGGGAACCGCGGTCTTCGTCCACGAGCTCCTCTACCCCTTCGTGCAGGGCTACGACTCGGTCGCTCTCGAGGCAGACGTCGAGCTGGGCGGGAGTGACCAGACCTTCAACATGCTCATGGGCCGGGACCTCCAGCGGGACTACGGCCAGGAGCCCCAGGCCGTGATCACCCATCCCCTGCTGGTCGGCACCGATGGCGTCGAGAAGATGTCCAAGAGCCTCGGCAACTACATCGGGATCACAGAGCCGCCCGGGGAGATCTTCGGCAAGGTGATGAGCGTCTCCGACGCGGCCCTTCTCGACTACATCGAGTACCTGGGCGACGGCGACTGGGACGATCTGCAGCAGTCCCGGGCCGAGCTGGCCCAGGGCGCGGGCGATCCGATGGGCCTGAAGAAGGAGATCGCCCGGCGACTGGTGGGTCGCTACCACGGCGACGATGCCGGGATCCTGGCCCTGGACGCATTCGAGCGCGTGGTCCAGGGCGGAGCGACTCCGGACGACGTCCCCGAGCTGGACGTCCCGGCGGGCGAGAAGGGCGAGGTGGCCCTGCTGGAGGTCCTCGAGAAGGCCCGATTGATCGCCAGCCGGGGGGAGGCCCGGCGGCTCGCGAAGCAGGGGGCCCTATCGATCGACGGCGAGCGGGTCGAGGATCCGACCGGAAGCCTGGGCCCCGGCGTCTACCTGATCCGGTTGGGAAAGCGGAAGTACGCCCGGGTCACGGTCGTTTGAAGCACCCCGGCCAGCCCACCCCATGGGGATCCGAGAGGCCACTCAGTCGGGTTTCGCGCCCCGAAAGGGTTGACCGCCCGGGAGCCCTCCCGTAAATTCCGGCGCCCGCTACGGACCCGCCCGAAACACCCCGGCGGCTCTCCGACGGCTCTCGAGCGCGACGCAGATCCTGGCGATTCCAAAAGCGATTCCAAAGCGGTCCCACCCGAAGTAGCAGGTGAATGGGGTGCGACCCGAGGATCTTCGACGCTCGAGACTCTCGAAGTGAGAGAATCGAGAGACGGCAAGACGCGAGCAAGATCGAGAAAGAGACATCCGCGGTAGACGCCAACCGGGTCCGAGACAGACCCGCGACGCTTCCTCCGATCTTTGAAAACTGAATAGTGTGCGGTTCGGCCGAGCCCGAGGAAGCTCGGCCGGACGTGGGAACTCGTAAAGAATTCCTTGCAGGCATGCTGTGTCGTCTGCTCCCGCATCGCTCTCTCGAGAGGGATGCAAAGCGGAGCAGGTGGTGCAGCGCCGCAATTACGTCAAAAGGCGTGAAGGCGTCTTCTTCGGAAGACGACTTCAAGCCGGGTTTGAACTGGAGAGTTTGATCCTGGCTCAGAACGAACGCTGGCGGAGTGCTTCAGACATGCAAGTCGTACGCGAAAGTCGCCTTCGGGTGGCGAGTAGAGTGG
>JANQSB010000346.1 GCA_028284295.1 Myxococcota bacterium
GGCCGGACTCGCCGTGGCCACAAGGACCTGTCCGGCATGGGCACGACCCTGGTCGCCATCCTGGCGACACCCGAGCGCGTCGCGCTCGCGCACGTGGGCGACAGCCGGGCCTACCTGGTGCGCGGAGGCCGCATCCGGCTCCTGACCGACGACCACTCGCTCGTGGGGGAGCTCCTGCGGCGGCGCCAGATCAGCGAGGCCGACGCACGCGAGCACCCGCACCGCCACGTCCTCACCCGGGCCCTCGGAGTCGCACCGGCCGCGCAGCCCGACCTGGCCGAGCTGACCCCCGCGCCCGGCGACACCTTCGTGCTCTGCTCGGACGGCCTCACGACCCACCTGCGCGATGGCGAGATCCTCGATCTCGTCAGCCAGTCCGGAGACGACCTCCAGAAGTCCTGCGACACCCTCGTCGCCTGCGCCAATGAACGAGGCGGCGTCGACAACATCACGGTCGTTCTCGTTCGATTGGACGACTGAGGCGCGGGCCGCCCATAGCACCGCATCTTCGCGACCTTCTCCCTCGGGCCATCCTCGCCGTACGGGAGTACGGCTGCGGGGTCCCTCGGTCGGCGGCCGCGAATCTACGGCACTCTGAACGGCCGTTCTCGAGGCGCTGGGTGCAGGGGTCGCGCGGGACTACCTCGCGTCCACCATGCCCTTGAGCTTCGAGCGGAGCCGGAGGACTGCCTTGGTGTGGATCTGGCAGACTCGGCTCTCGGTGATGCCGAGGATGTTTCCGATCTCTTTCATGTTGAGATCTTCGTAGTAGTAGAGCGAGACGACCAGGCGCTCCTTCTCGGGGAGGGTGCCGATCGTGTCGGAGATGAAGTGCTTCGTCTCGAGCAGCTTGAGCGAGGCGAAGGGGTTCTCGGAGTGGACGTCCTCGATGATGTCCGCGAAGGTGCCGGCCCGCTCTCCGTCGGCGTTGGTTCCGCGAATCTCCTCGAGATTCACGAGAGAGATGCCGCGCACCTGATTGAGCAGGTCGTGGAACTTGTCGATCTGGAGCCCGAGGGAGTCCGCGACCTCGTCCTCGGTGGCCTGGCGACCCAGTCGTTGCTCGACCTCGCCGTAGGCCTTCTCCAGCTTGCGGCTCTTCTGTCGCACGCTGCGGGGCACCCAGTCGAGGGACCGGAGCTGGTCGAGGATCGCGCCCTTGATGCGGAACTCGGCGTAGGTCTTGAACTTGCAGTTCTTCTCGGGGTCGTACTTCTCGATCGCGTCCATCAAGCCGATCACGCCGGTGTTGTGGAGGTCGTCGAGGTCGATGTGCGAGGGCAGGCGGACCGCGATGCGGTTCACGATGTACCGGATCAGCGGTGTGTGCTCGAGGACGATCTGCTCTTTGAGGCTGGACGGGATCTCGTTGTACTTCTCTTTGGCATCGCGGAGCAGGGCTTCCATGCGGGCGCATCTCCTCTGAATCGCATCTGGGACCCGGGCGCGGCCCCTCTGCCGGGCCCGGTGTGTGAATGGATCCAGGGAATTGCACGGTGGATGCCAACGCTGTCACTGGAATCGCCACCGGTCTCGATTGCGGGACCCGGCGTCCGCAGGGGCGGGGTGGGAGATCTCTCAAGTATCTGGAATTGTTGCTTTTTTCGGCTTCGCGTCGAGTCGTCGACGTGCGCAGATCGCTGCGGACCCGGGGTGCCGCCCGGGGCTGCGGAGTGGCAAGCCACCCGCAGGAGCGACCGCATTTCGACGTCGCGGTGACGAGGAGAGGCACCGATTCGTCGCTGGCCGCGGCCCGGGGTTTGCCGGCAGCGCCCGCGGCTCGCCGCTGGGGCGGGCCGCGGGCGCCGGTACGGGGACGCCGGCGTTCGGGTGGAGGCCCTTGGGTTCGGCTACGTCCGGAAGCGGGGAGGCTTCCTAGGTCCGGGACACTAGGAACGGGCTCCGGGGGGCGGTGTCAGGCCGCGCTTGCGGATCTTGCCCTCGAGGGTGGTGCGGTTCAGTCCCAGGAGCTGGGCGGCCCGGTTCTTGTTCCAGTGGGTGTGCTCGAGAGCCTGCAGGATCAGGTCGACCTCCAGCTTCTCCACCACCTGGTTGAAGTCGAGGCCCGAGGCCGTCACGCGGGGCGCGTCGTGACTCTCCCGCCCCGGGCCCGCATGCAGATCCGAGGGGAGATCATCGACGCCGATCTCGCCTTCGCTGGTCAGGACCAGCAGCCGCTCCATCAGGTTCTCGAGCTCCCGGACGTTGCCGGGCCAGTCGTGGGCCACCAGCCGCTCCAGCGCCTCGTCGCTGATCCCCTGCACGCGACTGCCGCGCTCGTTCCGGCCCTGGTCGAGGAAGTGGTGGACCAGCAGCGGGACGTCCTCGGCCCGCTCGCGCAGGGGCGGCATCTCGACGGGAAGCACGTTCAGGCGGTAGTAGAGGTCCTCACGGAAGCTCTTGGATTCGATCAGCTCGGGCAGGTTCTGGTTGGTCGCGGCGATCACGCGCACGTCGACCTGCTCGGTCTTCGACGAGCCCACCGGCTCGAAGGTCTTCTCCTGCAGCACTCGCAGCAGCTTGACCTGGAGATTCGGGCTCATGTCCCCGATCTCGTCCAGGAAGATGGTGCCGCCGTGAGCCAGGGAAAAGCGCCCCTCGCGGTGCTGGATGGCGTTCGTGAAGGCGCCCTTGACGTGGCCGAAGAGCTCGGATTCGAGCAGCTCCTCGGGAATCGCACCGCAGTTCACGGTCACCAGCATGCGATCCGCACGGCCGCTGTTGTAGTGGATCGCGCGGGCGATCAGCTCCTTCCCGGTCCCGCTCTCGCCGGTGATCAGGACGGTGCTGTCGGTCTCGGCGATGCGCTCGACCATGCCGAGCACCTTCTGCAGCGGCGAGCTCTTGCCGACGATGCTGTCGAACTTGTACCGCGAGCGCAGCTGGTTCTGGAGCAGGCGGTTCTCGGCCTTGAGCCGGCCGTGCTCGATCGCCTGGTCGACCAGGCGCCGGATCACGTCGAGCTGCTCGTGCTCGAAGGGCTTCTCGAGGTACCAGTGCGCGCCCGCCCGAAGCGCCTCGATGGAGGTCTCTGGGGTGCCGTATCCCGTGATCACGATGCAGGGCAGGTCGGGCGCCAGCTCGTGGATCTGACGGATCACCTCCAGCCCGTTGATTCCGGGCATGCGGTAGTCGCATAGCACCAGATCCACCGGCTGGGCGGCGACCGTCGCAATGGCCTCGCTGGCGTCGCGGGCGCTGAAGACCTCGTGGCCGACCCGCGAGAGGATGCGCTCGAGCGCGCTCCGGTAGTGTTCCTCGTCGTCGACGACCAGGACCCGCGACTTCTTGCTGGCGCTCATCGAGAGAAGGCAGCCTCCGGTGACCCGGAGGGGGGTGGCGCGAGTGTAGAGGCGGCCTCGGTCCCCTTCAAGGCTCCCGGGGCTTCGCGCGGCTCGCCGCTGTGACTCAAGCGTCCCGATTCCGGGACCGATAGGCAGCGCATGGACGCTCTTGCGACGCGCGCCCCCGGTCGCGCCGGCGACCCGGGCGGGCCGTCGAGCGCGAAGGGTGTCGGCCGGATCCTCGTCGTCGACGACGAAGCCGGGATCCTGCGCGCCATGCGTCGCATCCTGAGAGCGGACGGACAGGAGCTGATCCTGCTTCAGGACCCCGCCCTCCTTCCGGCTGCGCTGGACGATCCCGAGCTCGACGTGGTGCTCCTCGATCTGTTCATGGACTCGGTCAGCGGACTCGAGCGCCTCGAGCGCATCAAGGCGGATTGGCCCGAGCTCGAGGTGGTGGTCATGACCGGCCACGCCAGCATCGAGAGCGCGGTGAGCTGCATCCGGCGCGGCGCCTTCGACTATCTCGAGAAGCCCTTCGACGACGTCCACCGCGTTCGCGGGACGGTGCGCAAGGCGGTGGAGAGGCGGCGCCTGCTGCGCCGCAATCGCGAGCTCGAGCAGGCGCTGCGCGGGCGCGAGTCGGCCGCGCTGGTGGGAAGCTCGCCGGCGATGCGCGGGCTGCTGCGTCGCATCCACAGTCTCGGCCAGAACGAGAGCTCGGTGCTCATCCTGGGAGAGAGCGGCACCGGCAAGGAGCTGGCCGCTCGGGCGCTGCACGCGACCAGCCCGCGCGCCGGCGGCCCCTTCGTGGCCGTCGACTGCGGAGCGCTCCCCGAGCCCATCATCGAGAGCGAGCTGTTCGGTCACGAGAAGGGCGCCTTCACGGGAGCCTCCGGAGCCGAGGGCCTGTTTCGCAAGGCGGACGGAGGCACTCTCTTCCTCGACGAGGTGGGTGAGCTGCCGGCCGCCGTGCAGGCGAAGCTGCTGCGTAGCCTGCAGCAACGGGAGGTGCGGCCGGTCGGCGCGACGCAGCCCGTGCCGGTGGACATCCGCATCGTCTGCGCCACCCACCGCGACCTGGAGGCGATGGTGGAGTCGCGCAGCTTCCGGACGGATCTCTACTACCGCCTCGACGTGGTCCGACTCGAGATGCCGCCCTTGCGGGAGCGGCGATCGGACATTCCGCTGCTCGTGAGCCACTTCCTCGCCAAGCACCGACCGCCGGACTCGCCGGTGGAACGCGTGGCGGACGATGCGCTCGACCTCCTGGCCCGCTGCGACTGGCCCGGCAACGTCCGCGAGCTCGAGCAGGCGCTGCGCGGGCGCGAGTCGGCCGCGCTGGTGGGAAGCT
>JANQSB010000348.1 GCA_028284295.1 Myxococcota bacterium
CGTCGACCCGGGCGAGACGCCCGCCCGTGCCGCGGCGCGCGAGCTGCTCGAGGAGACCGGCTATGCGGGTCGCGAGCCCGAGTCGCTCGGGCGCGTGAACCCCAACCCCGCCCTCTTCGACAACGACTGCCACACCTTCCTGGTGCGCGACGCCCGGCGCGTCGACGCCGTGCGCAACGACGGTGACACGGAGCACACGGTCGTCGAGCTGCTGCCCCGCGCCGAGCTGCCCGAACGACTGCACGCCGGGGAGATCGACCACGCACTCGTGATCGCGGGCTTCTTCTGGTTCGACCTGTCCCAGCGGCGCTGAAGCTCGGCCGGGGCCGGGGGGGGGGGGACGACGGACCCGTCTCAGGCCTCTTCGATCCGCTCGAGCAGGACGTCGACCAGCTTGTCGTGCAGCCCCAGAGGCGCACTCACCCGGATCCGGACATCCGGGTATCGCTCGCCGGCCTCGCGACACTCCGCCGGGATGTCCTCCCGACTGTGGCGACCCGGCGAGAGCATGTAGGGGTGCACGACGATCTCCCGCGCACCGTCCCGGACGCAGGCGTCGATGCCCTCGGCGATGCTCGGGGCTGCGATCTCGAGGTGTGCGACGTGCACGACGCGACCCGGTTCGCGGGCCCGCACGCGTTCGGCCAGCGCGTCGAGCTGCCGATTGGCCTCATCCCGACGGCTACCGTGGTCCACGATCAGGATCGCGGGCTTCGCCTGGCCCATCGTGGCGCCGCCTACCAGTACGGTGCGGTGACCGTGAGATCGCCGCGGACCCGCGTGCGGCAGGCGAGGCGGAGCCGAGGGTCGATGCGGTTCCGGGACTTGATCTCGCGCTCGCGCTCCGACTCGGCGTCGAGGACCGAGCCCGCCAGGATCTCGAGTCCGCAGCGGGCGCAGATCCCGCCGGCGCGGCACGAGCTGGCGAGGGGCAGCCCCGCGTCGCGCGCCGCCTCGAGCAGACTCGTCCCGGCCGGGACGCGCACGGTCCGCTGCGAGGGCTCGAATCGTATGCAGAACTCCATGCCCGGAGCATACGCGCTTTGGACCGATTTCGACCCCTCGGTTACGCTCTCGCCGTCATGCCCTCCGCCGCGCTGCTGGTCATCGGCAACGAGATCCTCTCCGGAAAGGTGGTCGACTCGAACTCGCCCTTCCTGGCCACCGAGCTGCGCGAGCTGGGCGTCGATCTCGAGCGCATCCTCATCATTCCCGACGACATCGACATGATCGCGCGGGAAGTCCTCGCGATGAGCCAGAGCTTCGACTTCGTGTTCACGTCGGGCGGCATCGGCCCGACCCACGACGACCTCACGATGGACGCCATCGCGAAGGCCTTCGACCGCGAGCTCGAGCTCAACCAGTCGATGGTCGAGCGCATGGAGCGCCACCAGGAGTCGCCGGTCAACGAGAGCCAGCGCAAGATGGCCCTGATCCCGGCGGGCTCCCAGGTGATCGACGCGGGAGACCTGTGGTTCCCGGTGGTGATCGTCGAGAACGTCCACATCTTCCCGGGCATCCCGAAGCTGCTGCAGAAGAAGTTCCACTCCATCCGCGATCGCTTCCGCGGCGTTCCCTTCCAGCTCGCCCGCGTCTACGTGAAGCAGCGCGAGAGCGACATCGCCGACCACCTGAACGACCTGCTGACGGAGTTTCCCGAGCTGATGCTCGGCTCCTATCCGAAGATCGAGGAGCGCGACTACCGCGTGCTTCTGACCCTCGAGTCCCGGGACGCCGACTACCTGGTGCGTGCCCAGGAGTCTTTGCTCGCGCGGCTCGACGACGACGCCGTCTTCAAGGTCGAGTAGCGCGCCGGCGCGTGGATCCCGCCGCTCGCGATCCCGTCGTCTTCTGGCTCGCCCACGGTCACCCGGCGATCATGCTCGCGGTGCTCGCGGTCGCAGCGCTGGCACTCCGCGCGGGGCTGGTGCTGCGCCGGCGCCGATTGCGGGGGGAGCCGCCGAAGCCGGGGCTGCTGGCCGCACACCTGCGCCTGGCGCGGCCGGCGGTGCTGCTGATGGGGGTGGGTCTCGTCGGGGGGCCCGCGTCTTCCTGGTGGCTGCGCGGCTGGACTCCCCTCGAGACCGTGCACGGGTGGCTGGGAGTGCTGGCCGTTCTGCTCTTCGGGAGCGCGGGCCTGCTGGGACTGCGCCTGCAGCGGGGTCAGCTGCGGCGCGAGAAGGGGGCGCCGCTGCACGGTCTCCTCGGGGCGCTCGGGATGCTGGTTGCCGGCGTGGCCGCTGCCGCAGGGATGGTCCTGCTGCCCTGAGCAACGAGGCGGGTACACTGCCGCGGGGCCCGATCGCGGGCGGGTCGGCCCGATCGGACGGAGGCCGAGGTCGATGACGGAGTCGGTCATCGGGACGAGAGAGCCGCTCCGGCGCGAGTGGCGCAAGGGCCTGGCGAGCCTGTGGCGATTCGTGACGACACCGAGCGACCTCGCCAACAGCTTCGAAGCGATGTTCGCCCTGGCCGGACCCACGGTGGAGCGCGAGTTCCAGCGCTTCGCCGCGCATCCGGTGGGAGCGGCGATGCTCGCCGAGGAGCCGCGGCGCGATCTGAACGCGCTCCTCGCGGATCGGTCGCGTCTCGAGTCGATGCCCGAGGGCAGCTTCGCGGCCGCGTACCTCGACTACCTGGGCGGCGAGGAGATGGGATCGGCGGACTACTTCCTGGAAGCCGCGGATCTCGAGCAGAAGGCCCGGCGCTTCGGCTGGAGCGACGATCAGCTGTGGTTCGTGCGACGGATGGCGAACAGCCACGATCTCTTCCACATCGTCGCGGGCTACGACCGCCGGGTGACCGGCGAGATCGGCGTGATCGCCTACACGGCGGGCCAGGTCCCGCTGCTGCCGCTGAGGCTCCTGCTTCCCTACCTGCTGCTCCTGAAGCCGTCGCAGCCCGTGCGTTGGTTCCGCTTCGTGCGGGATGCCTATCGGCACGGCCGGGACACGCCGTCCCTGGCCTGCGTCGACTACGAGGAGCTGCTGCCCCTGCCGCTCGAGGTCGCGCGTCGCGAGATCGGAGTGCCGCTCTTCGACGAGGCCCATCCCGCGGGCGTCCCCGAGAAGGGCTGGCTGCTCGACCGGGTCGAGCGGAACGTGACCCTGGTCTAGCGGGCGATCGCTTCGCGTTCGCTTGCTGCGGGGTATGCACCTCGTGCAGACCTTCCCAGTCCGGCAGCCCCTCAGTCGAGTGCGGGCAGGACGTCGACGCTGCGCTGACGAAGCCAGTGGTCGGCGAGAACCAGGCAGACCATCGCCTCCACCATCGGCACCGCGCGAGGCAGCACGCAGGGGTCGTGGCGTCCCCGGGCCTCCAGGGTCACGGCGTTGCCGTCCCGGTCGACGGTCTGCTGCGCGACGCGAACGGTGGCGGTCGGCTTGAAGGCGACCCGCAGCAGGATCGGCTCGCCGTTGCTGATGCCGCCCTGAACACCCCCCGAGCGGTTCGCCCGGGTGTGCGGCGCACCGTCGTCGCCCGGAACGAAGGGGTCGTTGTGCTCGCTTCCGGTGAGCAGGGTGCCTGCGAAGCCGCTGCCGATCTCGAATCCCTTCGATGCGGGCAGCGAGAGGAGCGCGCGTCCGAGCTCGGCCTCCAGCTTCTCGAACACCGGCTCGCCGAGACCGGCCGGGACACCGCGCGCCACGCATCCCACGACCCCGCCCAGGGAGTCCCCCTGCTCGCGGATGGCGTCGATGCGCTCCTCCATCGAGGCGGCCGCTCCGGGGTCGGGGCAGCGGACGAGGTTGGCCTCGATGGCCTCGAGCGAAACGCTGACCGGATCGACCTTCGCCTCGATGTCGGCGACGCGCTCCACCCAGGCGAGCACCTCCACGCCGGCCACCTCGCGCAGCAGCTTGCGGGCGATGGCGCCGGCGGCAACCCGTCCGATGGTCTCTCTCGCACTCGCACGCCCCCCGCCCTGCCAGTTGCGGATGCCGTACTTGGCCTCGGTCGTGTAGTCGGCGTGCGAAGGGCGGAAGACGTTCTGGAAGTCCGCGTAGGCGGAGGGCCGCGCGTCCTTGTTGCGCACGAGCATGCCGATCGGCGAACCGATGGTGCGCCCCTCGAAGGTCCCGGAGAGGATCTCGACCACGTCCTCCTCCTGACGGGGGGTGGTCAGGCGGCTCTGGCCCGGCCGACGGCGATCGAGGTCGCGCTGGATCTCGCTGGCCTCGATCTCGAGTCGCGGCGGACATCCCTCGACGACCACGCCGACGCCGCCCCCGTGGGACTCGCCGAAGGTCGTGATGCGAAAGGCTCTGCCGAAGCTGCTGCTCATGACGGTGCGGGAGGGTACCGCACCCCCGCGGTGTCGAGATCGCCCCGCCCCGGAACCCCGTCCCGCTGCCGGCATCCCAGGGCCATGGAGGCCGCGATCCACGGAGACATGCGTGCTCGAGCGCACGCGGACACCGCGTCGATGCCCTGGAGTCCGAGCCCCAGCGGCACGGTGCATCGCAAGCGGGTGCATCTCGTGGGGCCCCCGGAGTCCGGTCAGGTGACCTCGATCGTCCGCTACGAGCCCGGTGCCCGTTTTCCCGCGCACGACCATCCCGACGGCGAGGAGATCCTGGTTCTCGACGGCGTGTTCTCCGACGAGCACGGGGACTGGCCGGCCGGCACCTATCTCCTGAATCCGGAGGGCTTCCGGCACGCACCCTTCTCGAAGCAAGGCTGCCTGCTCTTCGTGAAGCTGCGCCAGTACGCCGGGCTCGATCGCGTGCACGTCGCGCTGCAGACCGAGGAGATCCCCTGGGAGGCGTCGGAACGCGATGGTGTCGAGCAGCGGGCGCTCTACCCGGTG
>JANQSB010000361.1 GCA_028284295.1 Myxococcota bacterium
GCGCGCGGCAGGAAAGAAGGCGACGGGCGGCCGCAAGAAGGCACCCGCCGCCACCAAGCCCGCCGGCGGCGGGCGCGAGCGCAAGGTCGCCCCCTAGTCGCCCGCCCGGACGCCGCCCGCTTCGTTACGCTCCCCGGATCCGCAAGGGGAGGGCGACGTCGTGATCTGGATTCTCGGAGCCGGTGTCTTCTTCGTGGGGATCCACCTGCTGATCGCGGGGACCCGGGTGCGCGACCGGCTGGTCGACCGGATCGGCGAGGGAGCCTACGTGGGACTCTTCTCCCTGCTCTCGTTCGTCGGCATCTGGTGGCTGTGTGCCGCCTGGGCGCGCTCGGCGGTGGCTGCGCCCTGGTGGGACTGGACCGCCCTGCGGCCCGTCGTGTGGGTCCTCATGTTCGTGGCCTTCCAGCTCGCGGCGGTCGGCCTGACCACGCCGAGTCCCACCAGTGCGGGTGGCGACAAGCTGCTCGAGTCCGACGAGCCGGCTCGCGGCATCCTGCGCATCACCCGACATCCCTTCCTGTGGGGCGTGGCGCTCTGGGGTCTCTGCCACCTGCTCGTGAACCCCGACGGACCGGCCTTCCTCTTCTTCGGTGCGTTCACGGCGCTGGCGCTCCTGGGGCCTCGCTCGATCGATGCGAAGCGCGCGCGCAAGCACGGTGAGGCCTGGACCCGCTTCGCCGCGAAGACCTCGAACCTGCCCTTCGCGGCGATCGCCGGCGGGCGGAATCGGATCGTGGTCTCGGAGCTGGGGTGGTGGCGGGTCGCGCTCGGGGTCGCTCTCTACGTGGCGTTCCTGGTGTGGCTGCACCCGTGGCTCTTCACCGCGTCGGCGCTCTGAGGCCTCGGCGCTCGGCCGGGCCTACCACTCGCCGGTGTTCTCCATCGAGGCCCACGGCTCGCGGGGTTCGAGGGGCTTGCCGGCCTGCAGGAGCTCGATCGAGATGCCGTCGGGCGACCGCACGAAGGCCATGTGGCCGTCGCGGGGAGGCCGGTTGATGGTCACGCCTCCCTGCTGCAGGCGCTCGCAGACCGCGTAGATGTCGTCGACCCGGTAGGCGAGGTGCCCGAAGTTGCGCCCGCCCGCGTAGCCATCCGTCTCGTCCCAGTTGTAGGTGAGCTCGACCTGGGCCTCGGAGTCGCCGGGCGCCGCCAGGAAGACGAGGCTGAAGCGCCCCGCCTCGACGTCGACCCGACGAAGCTCCTCGAGTCCGAGCTTGTCGCAGTAGAACGCCAGGGATTCGTCGAGGTCCTTGACCCGGACCATCGTGTGCAGGTACTTCACGAGCTCTCCTCATTGTCGCGTTGTCGCGCTTCCTTCCGCATCCGGTCCGCCGATCGCTTGCGGAGCTTGTCGCGGCTGGCGGTCGT
Organism: Myxococcota bacterium; assembly: GCA_028284295.1. Classification (GTDB taxonomy): domain Bacteria; phylum Myxococcota_A; class UBA9160; order UBA9160; family UBA4427; genus JAJDAN01. The sequence goes on from JANQSB010000361.1 coordinate 1,372, forward strand.
CAGCTTCCCTTCGAGTCCGTCGAGCCGTTGCTTCGCCTGGGGGTGACCCTCGGCGGCGGCCGCGCTCAGCCAGTAGTGGGCCTCTTTGAGGTCGACGGCGACGTGCTCTCCCTGGGTATAGGCCATGCCGAGGCGCGTTCGGGCGTCGCCGTGTCCCTGCTCGGCCGCCTTGCGGTACCACGCGATCATCTTGGCCGAGTCCGGCTCGGTGCCGTCGCCGCGCTCGTATCCCAGACCCACCAGGAACTGGGCGATGGGGGCACCCTGCTCGGCGGCCATCAGCAGCCAGCGATGGGCCTGCGTGCGGTTCTGCGTGGTTCCGATGCCGCCGTAGTACATGGTGCCGATCGCCTGCTGGGCCTCGGCGCTGCCGGCCTCCGCCGCGCGTCGGAAGTGCTCCAGGGCCTCCTCGGGATCCTGCTGGACGCCTGCGCCCTGGAGCAGCATGCGTCCCGCGAGCACCTGCGCGTCGAGCGATCCGCCCTCCGAGGCCTTTCGCAGCCAACGCAGCGCCATCCGCGCGTTCTTCAGCACGCCGTCGCCCGCGAGGTAGCGCCGGGCGTAGGCGAGCTGCGCATCGGGGAGGTCCGCTTCGGCGGCCTTGCGGCACCAGGTCGCGCTCTCGGTCCGCTTCGAGTCGGCTTCCTCGGCTCCGCCATCGCAGAGCCAGAGCATCGCCTCGCGGTCTCCCTGCTCGGCGCCGCGCCGGTACCAATCGATCGCCTTCTGGCGATCGGCGGGCCAGGCGTCGCCCTTCTCGTAGTGGCGGGCGAGGTCGCGCATGGCCAGCTCGTCTCCGTGCTCGGCAGCCTGGGTGAGCCAGTGTCGCGCCGCCTCCAGGTCCTTCTCGACCTCTCGGCCGGAGAGGTAGAGCACGTAGAGGTTGCGCTCGGAACGCGGGTGCTCGAGGGCGGCGGCCTTCTTCAGCCAGGTGACGGCCTTCTCGGGGTCGGCCTGCGTCCCCCAGCCGTCGATGTAGATGCTGGCCAGGTAGTTCATCGCATCCTTGTGGCCCTGGTCGGCAGCCTGTTCGAACAGGGCGCGCGCCTTGTCGGGGTCGCGGAAGACGCCGCGGTCGTTGCGGGTGTGCAGCCGCGCGAGTGCGTACTGGGCCTCCGCGTCGCCCGACTCGGCGGCGGCCGTCAGCAGCTCGGCGGCTCGGCCGTGGTTG
>JANQSB010000385.1 GCA_028284295.1 Myxococcota bacterium
CGTCGAAGGACGCCCCCCCTTGAGCGCAGGCAAGCAGCTCCTCGTGTTGCGCCACGCGAAGTCCTCCCGCCCGAAGGGCGTCGACGACCACGACCGCCCGCTCGCGCCGCGCGGGATCTGGGCCGCAGAGGCCATGGCCGATCAGTGTGCCCGGCGCTTTCGCAAGGTCGAGCTCGCCCTCTGCTCTTCCGCGATCCGCTGCCGGGAGACGCTCCGACTCCTGGAGCGATGTCTGCCGCCTTCCGCCAAGATCGACATCGACGAAGGGCTCTACCTGGCGGACTCGCGGGATCTGGTCGCGACCCTGCGCCGGGTCCACCGCGACCACGAGTCCCTGCTGCTCGTCGGGCACGAGCCCGGCCTCAGCGAGCTGGTGGTCCGGCTCTGCGGAGACGACGGCAAGGCCACGGCGCAGCGTCGCTTGGCCAAGGGGTTGAAGCCGGGCTCCCTGGCCGTGATCGATCTCGACCTGCAGAAGTGGAGCCGTCTGCGGGCCGGCTCGGGTCGCCTGCGCGCCGTCGTCCGCCCGAAGGACCTGCGCTAGCAGACCTTCCCTCGGAGGCCCTTCACCGGCTCGGTCGCTACGCGAGCGACACGCCTCCGCGGATCTCCAGGGCCTCCTGGAGGCCATCGACGAAGGTCTCCAGCACCACCAGTCGCGCATGCCGCTTGTCGTTGGCGGGGACGATGGTCCACGGTGCGAAGTCCGTCGAGGTGTGCGCGAACATGTCCGCGATCGCCTCGTCGTACTCCTTCCAGAGCTTCCGGTTGCGACGGTCGTCCTCGGTGAGCTTCCAGCGCTTGTGGGGGACCGACTTGCGCTCCTCGAAGCGGCGCTTCTGCTCGTCGCGGTCGATCTGCAGCCAGATCTTGTGGAGCACGACGCCGTGCTCGACGAGCTGCAGCTCGAAGTCGTTGATCTCGTCGTAGGCCCGCCGCCACTCTTCCGGAGTCGCGAGCTCTTCGACGCGCTCGGCGAGCACCCGGCCGTACCAGCTGCGATCGAACAGGGTCACGTAGCCGGCCCGCGGGACGCGTCGCCAGAAGCGCCACAGGTAGTGGTGTGTCAGCTCCTCGGGGTTGGGCGGTCCGATTCGTGCGACGTCCACGGTTCGCGCATCGAGGGCGGCCACCACCCGGCGGATCGCCCCGCCCTTGCCCGCGGCGTCCCGCCCTTCGAACACGCCGATCACCGGAATGCCCGACCGTCGGGCCTCCCGATGCAGGGCGTTCAGCTGCCCCTGCAGCTCTCCGAGCTTGTCCCGGTAGACCTGCTTCGGGATCTCCTCCTGGGTGGCGCAGGGTGCGAGGCTGAAGCTCACCTCCGCGGACGGACCCGCCTCGCTGCCTCCCGCCTCCCGCTCGTCCCCTTCGACGTGATCCCGCAGCGCCGAGAGCAGCGCGTCGCCGACCTCCAACGCCCGCCGCCGGTCGTCGCTGGCTTCGACGAGGTGCCACTCGCAACCGTCGCCGTGGGTTTCGCGGATCATCTGCTCGGCGGCGGCGCTGAGCTCGTCGTTGCGCCGCCAGCGGTCCCAGTCGTCCGACGTCACGCGCCAGCTGCGCTGCGGGTCTGCCTCCAGGGCGCGGAACCGCTCGGCCTGCGCTTCCGAGTCGAGGTGCAGCCACAGCTTGAAGACGAGCATTCCGTGATCGGCGAGCGTGCGCTCGTAGCTGCGGACCCGCTCGAGCGACGACGACAGCGGCTCGTGGGTCTGCCCGTCCAGCTGGGCCTGCAGGAGGTTCGAGTACCAGGCCGAGAGGAAGATGGCGATCTCGCCCAGGGGCGGCAGCCGTCGCCAGTACCTCCAGAAGGCGGGGCGATCCGTCTCTTCCTCGGAAGGCTCGTCGAACCCGTGGGTGCGGATCCAGCGGGGGTCCATCCACGCGTTCAGGATTCGAACGGTGTCTCCCTTCCCGCCGCCGTCCATCCCCGCGACCACCAGGAGCGCAGAGGCAGGGCGGTCTCGGAGCGCCACCTGAGCGCCCAGGAGCCCCGCGCGCAGCTCACGAACGCGCTCGCGGTATTCTCTCTTGCCGATGGGCTCGGCGACCGAAAGATCGGAGAGCCGCAGCATGTCGGCATGATACGCGATGCCAAGGAGCAGCTTTGAAGATTTCGTGTCGGTGTCGCTAGGGTGACACCCGTGGGGAGAAGGTGCGGCGGTCCCGCCCGTCATGCGCGATCCTGATCCGGACAGTCCTCCGACCCCCAGGCTCCCCGATCCGTGACAGACACCGACACGCTTCTCGTACCGAAAGACGAGGACGAGGCGGACACCCGTCCCGCTGGATCCCAGCCCCAGCAGATCGAGCTGCTGGGCTCGGCAGAAGAGGCTTCCGCGCCGTTGACCGAGCTTCCCGAAACCCCCGAGGCGGAGCCCGAGCTCGAGCTCGAGTCCCCCGATCTGTTCCTGAACCGGGAGCTGACCTGGCTCGCCTTCAACGCTCGCGTTCTCGCGAAGGCGGAGGACCCGACGGTTCCGCTCCTCGAGCGGGTGAAGTTCCTGTCGATCGTCGCGTCGAATCTCGACGAGTTCATCATGAAGCGCATCGGCGGCCTCAAGCAGCAGCTGGGCGCGGGCATGAAGACCCTGACGGTGGACGGCCGGACCCCGGGGCAGCAGATCAGCGAGTGCTACGAGGAGGTGCGCGAGCTCGAGGCGAGACAACGCCGACTCGATCAGCAGCTCTTCAAGGAGCTGGCCGTGGCGGGCATCCGGATCACGGACTACGAGGCCCTCGAGCCCGAGCACCAGACGACCCTTCGCGACTACTACTGCGAGAACGTCTTTCCGCTGGTGACACCCCAGACCTCGGACCCGGCGCACCCCTTCCCCTTCGTCTCCAACCTCTCGCTGAACCTTCTCGTTCGCTACGCCGACTCCGAGCGGGCGGCCCCGTCCGTCGCGCGGATCAAGGTGCCGGTGGGGCCCGAGGTCCCGCGCTTCCTGCAGCTCGAAGGCGAGCCGATCTTCGTTCCGGTCGAGAGCGTCATGAAGGGCAACCTCGACCTGCTCTTCCCGGGCGCCATGATCGAGGACTGCACGCTGTTCCGCGTGACCCGCAACGCCAACGCCGAGCGTTCGGAGGAAGAGGCGGACGACCTGCTCGCGTTGATCGAGACCGAGATGCGGGACCGCCGTTTCGCTCCGATCGTCCGCCTGGAGGTCAGCAGCGACATGTCGCCCCCCCAGCGTGGAATGCTGGCGGCGGAGCTCGGCCTGGACGAGCACAGCGACGTGTTCGAGGTCCAGGGGATCTTCCAGCTCCGGGACCTCATGGAGTTCACGCAGATCGCGGACCCGCAGCTTCACGATCCGCCCTTCGCCCCCGTCGATCATCCGGCCTTCGTGCGCGACGACTACTCGACCTTCCACGCCATCCGCGACGCCGGCTCGGTCCTGGTCCACCACCCCTACCAGTCCTACTCGACCTCGGTCGAGCGCTTCCTGCGGGACGCCAGCCGGGATCCGAAGGTCCGCGCGATCAAGATGACCCTCTACCGGACCGACGCACGCTCGAAGGCGATCAACTACCTGATCGACGCCGCGAACAACGGCAAGCAGGTGGCGGCGGTGGTCGAGCTCAAGGCGCGCTTCGAAGAAGCGGCCAACATCCGCTGGGCGAATCGGCTCGAAGAGGCCGGCATCCACGTCACCTACGGCGTCGTCGGTCTCAAGACCCACTGCAAGCTGATCCTGGTGGTGCGCCAGGACTACAGTGGCTTGCAGCGCTACGCGCACATCGGGACGGGGAACTACAACGCCGTCACGGCGCGCCTCTACACGGACCTGGGCCTGTTCACCGCCGACCCGGCGATCGGCCGGGATCTGACGGAGCTCTTCAACTACCTGAGCACCGGCTACAAGCCGAAGCGGGCCTTCGCCAAGATCCTGCCCTCGCCGAAGCACTGCAAGCCCGGGCTGCTCGACCGCATCGATCGGGAGATCGCGCATCAGGAAGCCGGCCGGGAAGGACTCATCCAGATCAAGACGAACGCCCTGGAGGATGCCGACATCACGCGTGCGCTGTACCGCGCGTCGCGCGCCGGAGTGAAGGTCGATCTCGTGGTTCGCGACAGCTGTCGGATCCGGCCGGGGATCCCGGGTCTCTCCGAGACCGTCCGGGTGGTGTCGATCGTGGGTCGCTTCCTCGAGCACTCGCGGGTCTATCACTTCCGAAACGGGGGCGACGAGGAGTACTGGATCGGTTCGGCGGATTGCATGAAGCGCAATCTGGAGAGCCGCGTCGAGGTGCTCGCGCCCGTGGAGGCTCCCGAGCTCCGGCGCGAGCTACGCCACGTCTTCGACACCCTGTTGGCCGACACCAGCGGCGCCTGGCAGATGCAGCCGGACGGCCACTACGAGCTGGTCGAGCCCGAAGACGATGCGGAGCCGCACTCGGCTCAGCAGCACCTGATCGAGCGCGCCATCAAGCAGCACCACCAGGCGACCCGACTCAAGCGCCGCGGCCTTCGCAGCAACCCTCGTCGCGCGCGGGGCTGAGCCCGGCGCGCACCACCGCCGTGGCATGAGCCACGAGGCCTTCGCGCACGCCTCGTCGATCGTCCTGCGTCAGCGACCCGAGTCGGCCACCGCCGCGCGCAGCTCGGCGAAGGAAGCGTCGGTGGCATCCACCAGCTCGTGGAGGTCGGGCACGAGGTCCCAGTCGGCCGTGAAACCCCAGGAGATCCCGTCGTCGTAGCTGAAGAGCGCCACGCCGATCCCCAGGGTCCCCATCAGGGGGACGTGCGGGTGGATCTCGAGCAGGCGGGACTCGAGCATGTAGAGCGGGACGCGCGGCCCGGGCACGTTGGTGATGACGGTGTTGAAGGGCGTGCCGAAGCGCATGAAGCGCGCCGCGAAGCTGAGGAGTCCCGCGCCGGTCCACTCGAGCACCTCGGTCAGGCTCTCCGCGCCCAGCGCGGCGTGACTCTCCTTGAGCTGGCGGGTCTCCTGGCAGATCCTCTCCACGCGCGCGATCGGGTCGGCTTCGTCGAGGGGCAGCTCCACCGTCCAGGCGGAGACGCGGTTGCCGGAAGTCTCCTTCTCTCCGGCCCGGTGCATGCTGACGGGGGCCATCACCTTGAAGTCGATCCCGTCCGGGTCGACACCGCGAGCCCGTCCCAGGTAGCTGCGGAAGGCTCCGGCCGCCGTGGCCAGGACGACGTCGTTGACCGTGGCGTCGAGCGGCCGTCCGACCCGCTTGATCTCCTCGAGCGGCAGCCGCACCCAGTCGATCCGGCGATGGGGTCCCACGGGACGGTTGAAGGGGACCGGCGTGGGAAGGCTCGAGCCCGACACCAGGTCGCGGATCGCACCCAGGCGCAGCGACAGCTCCTCGCGGGCATGCCCTTCGTCGCGTGCCCACTTCACCATCGCGCTGCCCAGGGCCTGCGGGGCCCGCGCCAGGCGCGCGATCTCGCCCGTTCCCAGCGCGATCCCGGTGGGTGCGGGCCGGGGGAGCCAGCGCGCGGGCGGGTCCGGCTTCTCCTGGGGCTCGGGAGTCAGGAGCGCGGAGATCAGCTCGGCGCCCGAAACCCCGTCGACCATGCAGTGATGCACCTTGGAGCAGACTGCTACGCGGTCTCCCTCGAGCCCTTCGATGATCCACAGCTCCCACAGGGGCTTCTCGCGGTCGAGGCGCTGCGAGAAGATGCGACCGACCAGCCGCTTCAGCTGGCGATCGTTGCCGGGGTGGGGCAGGCGCGTGTGGCGAACGTGGTAGTGGATGTTGAAGCTCGGGTCGTCGACCCACACCGGGTGGCCCTCGATGGGGGTGCGCGCGATCCGCTGCCGGTAGCGCGGGATGCGGTCCAGGCGGGAGACGACGTACTCCTCGATGCGCTCGAGATCGATCGCACCGTCTGGGCGTCGAAGCGGCGCGGCCTCGTGTATCTGGGTCGAGGCCACGTGCATCGCGCCGGCCGCGGGAGCGTCCTCGTACACGAGGAAGGAGTTGTCGAGCTGGGTCAGGCGATCGTAGTGCGGCTCGTCGTGGGGCTCGGGATTCTGGGGCATGGAGACGACCTTCAGAGCTTGCGGAGGGTTTCGAACTCGCGCTCGATCGAGAGAGCGAAGTCGTGGAGGTCCGGCATGCGATCCCAGCACGAGTTGAAGCCCCAGTAGAGGCCGCCGTCGTAGGAGAAGATCGCGATTCCGAGAGCCTGGTTGTCGTAGAGGGGCACCAGGGGATAGGAGGCGAGCAGCTTCGCGCCGTTCAGGTAGACGGGCGCCGGCGGGCCGGGCACGTTGGTCACGACGAGGTTGAAGGAACGGCGGGTCGCGGCCATTCGCGCCAGCGAGGTGAGCAGGCTGGTCGAGGTCCAGTCGCTCAGCTCCTCGAAGGCTTCGGTGCCGTCGGCCTGACCCGATTCCTTGATGCCCCGGGTCTCCTCGATGATCTTCGCGACCCGCTCACGCGGGTCCGCCTCGTCGATCGGGAGCCGGGCGACCACCATCGAGACCCGGTTTCCGAGCTTCCCGCGCTGCGACTCGGCGCGGGTGCTGACCGGAATGAAGACGCGGAAGTCGATGTCCTCGAGGTCGAAGCCGTGGCTGTCGAGGTAGCGGCGTACCGCGCCGGCGACGCAGGCGAGCACCACGTCGTTCACCGTGCCCCCGAGCTTCGACTTCACCTCCCGGACCACGCCGAGGTCGAAACGGGTCCAGTCGAAGCGGCGATGCGGGCCGATCGGTACGTTCAGCGGCGTCTCGGAGGCCGGCGTCAGTGCCTTGGAGATCCCCGTCGCGAAGCCCGAGGCCGTGTGCGAGACCTCGCGCAGCGTCTCGTTCGGGTTCTCCAGACTGCGGCGCGCACCTCGGAAGATGCGGGAGGGAATCGCCAGGCGTCGGCGGACCTCGTCCGCAGCCAGGCCCGCCCAGCCGGGAGCGGGGCGCGGCACCCAGCGGTGCTCGCTCGCGTGGGCCCGGTACTCGGGGTCGAGACCCATGAAGGCCGCGAGCAGGTCCACACCGGAGATGCCGTCGATCAAGCAGTGATGGACCTTCGAGATGAGCGCGATGCGGCCGTTCTCGCATCCCTCGACGATCCACATCTCCCACATGGGCTTCTGCCGGTCGAGCTTCTCCGACATGATGCGCCCGAAGAGGCGCTTGAGCTGGCGCTCGTCGCCGGGATGCGGAAGTGCGGTGTGCCGCAGGTGGTAGAGCAGGTTGAAGTGCTCGTCGTCCACCCAGATCGGTCGACCCGAGATCGGCGCGCTCTCGAGACGCTGGCGGAAGCGCGGCGCGCGGAGCAGCCCGGCCTCGGTGAGGTCGATGATGCGATCGAAGTCGATGCCGCCGGACTCGTTCGCCAGGGGACCCGGCTCGAAGAGGCCCAGCGACCCCACGTGCATGTGTACCGAGGGGGACTCGAGGTCGAGGAA
>JANQSB010000408.1 GCA_028284295.1 Myxococcota bacterium
ACGCCCTGCTCGGCGCCCTTCCTGGGCACCGCGGTGGGCTTCGCTTTCGCGAGCCCGCCCGTCGTCATCCTGGGCGTCTTCCTGGCCATCGGCCTGGGACTCGCGGCGCCCTTCCTGCTGGTCTCGCTGGTCCCGGCCTGGGCACGCTTCGTCCCGCGCTCGGGCGCCTGGATGCACACCGTGCGCTGCGGACTGGGCTTCGCACTGCTGGCGACCGTGCTGTGGCTGCTGTGGCTCTTCTCCGGAAGCGCAGGCGGCACCGGCGTCGTCAGCCTGCTGGCCTTCCTGCTGGCGCTGGCCTTTGCCCTGTGGTGCTTCGGCCTGCTGCAGCGCGGGACCCACCCGCGGGCCACCCTCGTCGCGGGCATCGGCGTCGTCGCCCTGTGCGTCGCGGGCCTCAACGCCGTCAGCGCCCGGGTGAGCGCCGATCCCGCCCCGGCGACCGAGCTCGAGGCCGCTGTCGACGCGAACCCTCTGTGGCAGCCCTGGTCGGCCGACGTCGTCGCGTCCCGGCTGGCCGACGGTCGACCCGTCTTCGTGCGCTTCACCGCGGACTGGTGCATCACCTGCAAGCTGAACGAGCGCGTGGCCCTGGCCGACGAGACGGTCCTGCAGGCCTTCGAGCGCGCGGACTTCGCTCTGCTCGTCGCCGACTGGACGAAGCGCGACGAGGCCATCCGACAGGAGCTGGCGCGCCACGGTCGCGCCGGGGTGCCCGCCTACCTCGTCTACCACCCGGACCGGCCCGCCGAGCCCCGGCTGCTGCCCGAGCTGCTCAGCGCGAGCCTGCTGCTCGAGACGATCGCCGGAATCGACCGCGAGCCCGACCGCTCGCTGGGTGACGAGGATCACCCCGGGGCCCTGGAAGTGGCCTCAAGTCGGCAGCCGGAACGGGACGATGAGTAGAGGAGCTGCGCGTCGCGCCCGCGCCGGCGTACAGGAGACGAGCGTGAACCGAACCCGGACCTTCCCCCTTGGCTTTGCCCTGGCCGCGCTCTTCGCGCTGGGCCTGACCCTGGCCGCTGCACCCGCCGCCCGGGCACTCGACGTGGGTGACGAGGCGGCCGACTTCGAGGCGCCCCTCCTCGAGGGCGAGGACACCGTCAGCCTGGCCTCCCTGCGCGGCAAGGTCGTGTACCTCGACTTCTGGGCTTCCTGGTGCGACCCGTGCACCAAGGCCATCCCCGCCATCGAGAAGCTCCGCAAGGAGTTTCCCGCGGAGGACTTCCAGGTTCTCGCGGTCAACGTGGACAAGAGCAAGAAGAAGGCGACGAAGTTCCTCGCCAAGAACCCCATCGGCTACCCGAGCGCCAGCGATCCGCGCGGCAAGCTGCCCCGCAAGTTCGGCCTCGAGACCATGCCCACCTCGTACCTGATCGACCGTGACGGGGTCATCCGCTACGTGCACCGCGGCTTCCGCCGCGGCGACGTGGAGGAGATTCGCGCGGAGATCGAGAAGCTCGTCGGCCGACCCGCGAGCCGACGCTAGGCGGGAGGAACCCATGACCGAGACGACGACCCGCACCACGACCCACGCCGCCGCCCGCGCCACGACCCGGCGGAGCCGGAAGGCCGTCGCGCTGCTCTTCGCGGCCGGGCTGCTCGCGCTGCCGGGCTGCACGGTCGTGAAGCCCTGGGACCGGGACATGCTCTCGCGCCAGGACATGGCCTTCGACGCCGACCCGCTCGAGACCTCCCGGCGCAACCACGTCTACTTCTCCAAGGAAGCCACCCCGCCCGGCGGTGGTGCCGGAGGCGGCGGCTGCGGCTGCAACTAGCCATCCGATGAAGCACCCGAAGGACACGAAGCGCGCGGAAGGCGCACTGGGCGCCTTGACGGCGAGCGCCATGGCGCTCCCGGGCCTGGCGCCCGCCGCCCTCGCCGACGGCCCCGTCGAGGAGACCAGCTGGGACAACGAGTACTCCTACTACCGGGAGGACGGCCTGCGTCCGAGCAAGGGCGTCCCCGGTGCCGACAACGACCGGATGGAGATCCACAGCTACCAGTTCCGGGTCGCCACCCCAGTGGGCGAACGGTCGGACCTCACCGTCAACGGCACCTACGAGAGCCTCAGCGGCGCGAGCCCCTGGTTCGTCCTGCCGGACCCGGTGGACGGAACCCCCATCCAGGTGATGAGCGGGTCGACCATCGACGAGAAGCGCGGCGACATGCTCGCCACCGGCGCCTACTACTTCGACCAGGGATCGATCAACGCCTCGGGCGGCTTCTCGATCGAGACCGACTACTACTCGGGCAACATCGGCCTGGGCGCCGAGCGCAGCTTCAACGACAAGAACACGACGCTCTCGATCGGCGCCAGCGCGTCGTTCGACTGGATCCGCCCCACCGACTGCAACGAGTTCGACCGCATCTGCTCCGAGGACAAGCAGAGCGTCAACGCCTTCGCGGGCATCAGCCAGATCCTGACCCGCCACTCCGCCATCCAGTCGACCCTGGGCTTCGGATACTCGGACGGCTTCCTCTCCGACCCCTACAAGCGCGCCTACATCGACTCGATCGGGTCGACGATCCGCGACTCGCGCCCGGACGACCGCAAGCAGTTCACCTGGACCACCAAGTACCGCCACCACGTCTCGGGCTTCAACGGCACCGCCCACATCGACTACAAGCTCTACGTGGACGACTGGGGGATCAACTCGCACACCCTCGACCTGGCCTGGTACCAAAGCATCCCCTGGCAGGTCCAGATCGTCCCCTCCTTCCGCTACTACAGCCAGAGCCAGGCCGACTTCTACGAGGTCCTCTACCAGACCCCGCGAAACGACGGCAACGCCTCCAGCGACTTCCGGCTCTCGCCCTACGGCGCCATCACCTACGGGCTCAAGCTCACCAAGGACGTAGAGGACTGGCCGGGCCACCTCGACTGGCAGTTCGCGCTGTCCTACGAGCGCTACGAGAGCGACTCGGGCCTGGCCTTCCAGAGCGTCGACGTCGAGAACCCGGGCCTCGTCAGCTTCCGGATCTTCGCGGCCCGCATCTCCGTCAAGTTCTGATGCTCCATCGCTTCCCGTTCAGCGCCATGGCGAGCCCATGCGAGCTGCAGCTCTACGGGGACGACGAGGCAGCGGTGGCGGAGGCCGCCCGCGCCGCCATCGCCGAGGTGGAGCGCATCGAACGCAAGTACTCGCGCTATCGCGACGACAGCGTGCTCTCCGCCATCAACCACAGCGCCGGCGAGCCCGACGGCGTTGCGGTAGACGACGAGACCGCCGGCCTGCTCGACTACGCGACCACCGCCTTCGAGCAGAGCGACGGCCTCTTCGACATCAGCTCCGGAGTGCTGCGCGAGGTGTGGGACTTCCGCTCGGGCCGCGTGCCCGAGCGCGCCGCCGTGGAGCGGGTGCTCGAGCGCGTCGGCTGGCAGCGCGTGCGCTGGCAGGACGGTCGGATCCGCCTCGCCCCCGGCATGCAGATCGACTTCGGCGGCTTCGGCAAGGAGTACGCGGCCGACCGTGCCGCCACGGTCTGTCACGAGCACGGCGTGAGCGCCGGCCTGGTGGACCTGGGTGGCGACATCTCGATCGTCGGCCCGCACCCCGACGGCTCGCCCTGGAAGGTCGGCATCCGCGACCCGCGCGCCCGGGACGACGCCATCGCCTGGATCCCCGTCGCACACGGCGGCGTCGCCACCAGCGGCGACGACCAGCGCTGCATGGTGATCGAAGGTCGTCGCTACGCCCATATCCTCGATCCGCGCACGGGCTGGCCTGTGTCGGGTCTGGCGAGCGTGAGCGTCGTCGCCCCCCACTGCCTGCTGGCCGGAACCGCCTCGACCATCGCGATGCTGCGCGGTGAAGAGGGCGCCGACTGGCTCGATGGGCTCGGGCTGCCGAGCCTGTGCGTCGACACCGAGGGCCGCGTGAGGGGCGCCCGCGGCTTGCGACGCGGCGAAGGCCGGGGCGTCACGACGCACGCCTAGGGGAGGTCTGCGCCCTGCGCAGACCCCGCGGCCCGGCGAGCGCCCACCCACGGCGCCCGACGGGTCCCGATGCCCGGACGGGTCCGGCCGCAGCTGGTAGCTTGGCGCGGCTGGGGAGGGCTTGCAGTGCTCGAAGATCCCGGGAAGCTGCGGGCTGCGGCCGGCCGATGACCGCCCGCTTCCTCGCCGACGCCGTCCTCGTGGCGCACGGACTCTTCGTCGCCTTCGCCCTGCTCGGCGCGGGGCTCGCGTTCCGCTGGCGCTGGGCGCCGGTGCTGCACCTACCAGCGCTTGCCTGGGCGGCCTGGGTCGAGCTTTCCCACGGCATCTGTCCGCTCACCACGCTCGAGAACACGTTCCGCCACCAGGCCGGCGAGGCGGGCTACGAGAGCTCGTTCGTCCAGCACTACCTGGTCCCGATCCTGTACCCGCCCGGGATCTCATCGGACGATCAGGTCTGGCTGGCGCTGGGGCTGCTCGGCGTCAACGCCCTCCTGTACGGCCTCTGGGTCCTG
>JANQSB010000412.1 GCA_028284295.1 Myxococcota bacterium
CGGAGACGACAGGTCAAGGAGGGCCGCATCGCCAAGGCCCGCGCGCTGCGCGACGAGCTGGAGGAGCGGGCTTCGCGCCTCCCGGGCACCAGCCCGGCCCAGCGATGGCTGGCCGAGCACGAGCAGGCACTGGCGGGCCGGGTCGAGACTCATCGCGTCGAGATCGCCGACCTGCAGTCGGCTCGCACCCACGCGACGCGATTCCAGGCCGAGCTCGCACGGCGCACCGAGCGCATGAGCGTGGAGGACCAGCTCGAGATTGCCGCCACCCGGGCCGAGGAGGTGTGGGAGACGGAGCTCGCGAGCTTCGACGAGCGCCCCATCACCCTGGGCAAGGTCGCGACCGCGATCGCCGTGCTGATTCTGGGCCTCTTCGCGGCGCGCTTCCTCAGCCGCTGGATCGCGCGCTTCAGCGCGCGCCGCATGGCACTCGAGGAAGGTGCGACCGCGGCCTTCCAGTCGCTCAGCTACTACGTGCTGGTCGTCCTCTTCCTGCTCATCGCGCTGCGTTCCGCGAACATCCCGCTCACCGTCTTCACCATCCTCGGCGGTGCCTTCGCCATCGGTGTCGGCTTCGGCAGCCAGAACGTCATCGCCAACTTCCTGAGCGGCATCATCCTGCTCGTCGAGCGACCGATCAAGGTGGGGGACCTGATCGAGGTGGACGGCACCCTGGGGCGGGTCGAAGGCATCGGACTGCGCGCCACGCGGGTCCGCACCTTCGCGAACATCCACATCGTCATCCCCAACAGCGCGTTCCTCGAGAAGAACGTCATCAACTGGAACCTGCGCGACGACATCGTGCGAGGCCAGGTGGACGTGGGCGTGGCCTACGGCTCGGACACCCGCAGCGTCGAGAGGCTGCTGCTGCAGGCCGCGGGAGAGCAGGATCTGGTGCTCGGCGACCCCGAGCCGTCGGTCCTCTTCCTCGAGTTCGGGGACAACGCCCTGGGCTTCCGGCTCTTCTTCTGGATCCGCGCCCGCAACGTGCTCGACCGGGTTCGGATCGAGAGCGACCTCCGCTATCGCATCGACGAGCTCTTCCGCGAGTCCGAAGTGGTCATCGCCTTCCCGCAGCGCGACGTGCACCTCGACACCACGACTCCGCTGCAGCTCGAGTGGCGCGGCCCCGGCCCCGATCGCGGGCCCGAGGCTTGATCCTTCCCGGCGCCCCATGCCCTTCCGCATCTACGCCTCGATGGACCCGCGGATGCCCCCGCGCGAGATCGCCGCGCATGCGAGACGTGCGGAGTCGCTCGGCTACGACGCGCTCAACGTCCCCGAAGCGATCCACGACGGCCTGCTCTGCTGCCAGCTCGCCCTGGCGGCGACCTCCCGGCTCCGGGTCGCGACCAGCGTGCTGGTCGCCTTCCCGCGCAGTCCGATGGCCGTGGCCATCGCCGCCTGGGACCTGCAGTCCCTGTCGGGCGGGCGCTTCGAGCTCGGGATCGGCAGCCAGGTGCGGGGCAACGTGGAGGGCCGCTACAGCACGGCCTGGACACCGCCCGTGCCGCGCATGCGCGAGTACGTCGGCGCGCTTCGGGCGATCTTCGCGAGCTGGCAGGATCGAGCACCGCTCGCGTTCGAGGGCGAGGAGTACCGATTCACGCGCATGCAGCCCTTCTTCGACCCCGGCCCCGTGGAGGGTGGTCCTCCCCCGATCCATCTCGGCGGTGTGGGGCCGCGCATGACGGAGCTGGCCGGCGAGGCGGCAGACGGGCTTCTCACCCATCCGACCGCCTCGGAACCCCGCTACCTGCGCGAGGTCACGCAGGCACGCCTGGAGGCGGGGGCCGCCCGGGTCGGACGCGCGCAGCCGCCGCCCCTGATGGCCAGCCCGCTCCTGGCGCTGGGCGACAGCGAGGCCGAGATCGCCGCGCAGCGCGAGAAGCAGCGCAGGCTGCTCGCCTTCCTCTACTCGACGCCCGCCTACTGGCCACCCCTCGCCCTGTTCGGATGGCAGGAGCGAGGCGAGCGACTGCGAGCCCTCACCCGGGAGGACGACTGGTCGCGCCTCGAAGAGGTCGTCGACGACGAGATGCTCGATCGCTTCGTCCCCGCCGCTTCCTGGACCGAGATCGCTCCGCTCCTGCGCGAGCGCTACCGGGGGATCTGCGACTGGATCGCCCTGCCCCTGCCCGAGGACCCGCGCCAGGACGGGCGCTGCCGACGCGCGATCGAGGAGCTGCGGGCCTGACGAGCCGGCCTGCCGCCGCGCTCGCCTCAGAGATCCGGGGGGATCCAGAACATCGCCACCGCGCACACCGCGAAGCAGGCGAGCGCGACCAGCAAGGTGTACCCGACCACGTCGCCGAAGCGCGTGCGTGTCACGGCCAGGATCGGGATCGCGAAGAAGGGCTGGATGAGGTTGGTGGTGGAGTCGCCGTGCGCGTACGCGAGCAGCACCGTCACCGGAGACACGCCGTGCGCCGCACCGGCCGGAATCAGGAAGGGGGCCTCGATCAGCCACTTCGACCCGGCCGAGGGCACGAACAGGTTCATCAGCCCCGAGTAGCAGTAGACGAAGAAGGGATAGCTCCCCGTCGTCGTGACGCGCTCGAACACGCCTTCCAGCCAGGGACTCAGCTCCGTGGCCTGGATCAGCCCGAAGATTCCGGCGTAGAACGGGAACTGGACGATGATGCCCCACGCCGAGTCGACGCCCGCGCGGCAGGCGCGCAGGAACGAGAGCGGCCGGCCGTGCAGCAGCAGCGCCAACGAGAGGAAGAAGACGTTGTAGGCATTGATGGTCCAGCTCGAGCCGAAACCGCGGGTCGCGATCGCGTGACCGAGCGGGTACAGGAGGAGCAGCACCGCCAGCCACACCCAGCCGGGAAAGTGATCGAGCCAGGCGGCCGGGCTGACGGGCCTGGGCGCCGGCTCCGGCGGGGTCGGCAGGATGCGCTCCAGCTGCTCGGGGGTGAGCGTTCTGCGGTCGCGCTCCGGATGCAAGAGCGCCACGACGGAAAGACCCACGGCACCCACCACGGCGATCAGCGCCAGGTTGAAGCCGTTGAAGAGCGTCTCGGTCACCGGGAAGAGGCGCTCGACGATCGGCGCCCCGGTCCCGGGCTCGAGGATCGGGTTGCCCGGGGTCGCCAGGATGAGCGGCGCCGATCCCGACAGCCCACCGTGCCAGACGGTGCCGAGCCCCAGATAGGCGGCCGCGATCAGGACCCGGAGGTCCGTGTTCGGGTTCCGCCGGCAGACGAAGGGCACGAAGAGCGCGGACGCCACCAGGCAGAGCGCCCAGTTCAGGTAGGCGGTGAGCAGGGAGAAGAGCCCGGTCAGCAGGATGGCCTGCACGGGCTTGTCGGGGTCGGGCCAGGAGGCCAGTCGATCGAGCATCCGGAAGACCGGCCGCGACGACACGCAGGCGTGGGCGGCGACCATGGCGATGGTGAACTGCATGGCCAGTGCCAACAGATCCCACACGCCGCCACCCCAGGCGAGGACGGCCTCTTCGGCACCCACCCCGGCCCCCGCGATCGCCAGCAGCAATGCGAAGCTCGTGAGCATCATGCAGATGACCCACGAGTCGGGCACCCAGCGCTCGGTCACGCGCGACAGGGCCGCGCCGAGTTCGCGCAGCGTGCTCACCACGTTGTGTCGCGTCGGAGGCCGGGTTCGAGCACGTCCACGATCGCCCCGTTATACCAGACGCCGCGAGCCCGTCGTGAGGCGAGCGAGACGACCGCCGCGGGCTCCTGCACCCCGGATGGGATACGGTGCGCGATCGAGATGCCCTACCGCGGGTGCTGCGCCGCGCTCCTGACGACCGTCGCGTTGACGGGCGCGGGCGCTGCATCGGGCGCCGAGACCGTCACCTGGGCCTTCACGGGGACCGTCACGGCGGTCGGAAGCGAGCCGCTGCCGGGGATCCCGGTCGGCACGCCGGTCAGCGGCTGGATGAGCTTCGACGCCGAAGCCAGCGATCTGAACGCGAGCCCCGAGCTCGGCCGCTATGCGATGAACGAGCCCCCGTACGGGATTCGCCTGCTGATGGGACCCTACGACATTCCGCCCGCGGGCGATCTGGACGTCTCGGTCAATGCCTACCTGTCCCCGTCGACGCACTCCTACTCGTCGAGCAGCTTCCTGTACTCGGTCCTCTACGGCCATCGCTGGGTGAGCGTCGGTCTGGGCTTCACCGCGGCGCCGCCGGGTCCGCTGACGAGTGACGCGATCGATCCTCCGACCGAGCTGCTGCTGGGGATGGACACCCAGGGCTTCGGCGTGGAGTACTGCCTCGATCCCACGGTGGTGTGCACGCCGGGGCTCACGACACCGCAGACGATGTTCGGGAGCATCGATACGCTCGTGCGCATCGGCGGACCCCCGGCCGCGATTCCGGCACTCGACCCGGCGGGTCGGGTCGCGCTCGCCGCACTTCTCGCGGCTGGAGTCTGGCGGCAGGCGCGAGCTAGATCGGCAGGGTCTGGGTCTTCAGCCCGGCCAGCTCGTCGACGATGCGTACCACCTGCCGCGCGTAGCCGAACTCGTTGTCGTACCAGACGTAGAGCACGGCATGACGGCCGTCGACGAGAGTCGCCTTGGAGTCGACGATGGCGGCGTGTCGATTGCCCACGAAGTCGCTCGACACCACCTCGTCGGAGTTCGTGTAATCGATCTGGTTCTGCAGCTTGCCGCCGATCGAGTTGTCCCGGAGGTAGTGGTTGAGCTCGTCCACGCTGGTCTCCTCGGAGAACTCCAGCTGGAGGATGGCGAGCGAGACGTTGGGCGTGGGAACCCGGATGGCGTTGCCCGTGATCTTGCCGTGGAGCTCGGGGAGCACCTTCGCGACGGCACTGGCGGCACCGGTCGAGGTCACCACCATGTTGAGAGCGGCGCTCCGGCCCCGGCGCTTCTTGGCGTGGTAGTTGTCGATCAGGTTCTGGTCGTTGGTGAACGAGTGAACGCTCTCCACGTGGCCGTGCACGATGCCGAAGCGGTCGTTCACCACCTTCAACACGGGGACGATCGCGTTCGTCGTGCAGCTCGCGGCGCTCAGGATCGGACCGCCGGTCTGGACCAGCTCGTCGTTCACACCGTAGACGATGTTGGGCAGGCTCCCCTTGCCCGGGGCGGTCAGCACCACGTGGGAGATCCCCGGCGCCTTGAGGTGGAGACCCAGCCCCTCCTCGTCACGCCACTTGCCCGTGTTGTCGACGAGGATGGCGTTCTCGATGCCGTACTTCGTGTAGTCGATCTCGTCGGGCGAGCTGGCGTGAAGCACGCGGATCATGTTGCCGTTGGCGACCATCGAGTTCTCTTCGGGGTCGAGGATCACCGAGCCGTGGAAGTCGCCGTGCACCGAGTCGTAGCGGAGCAGGCTCGCCCGCTTCTCCAGGTCGTCGTCACCACCGGGGCGGACCACGATCGCCCGCAGCCGGAAGTTGTCGCCGCCGCCGGCCTTCCCGACCATGATGCGAGCCAGCAGTCGGCCGACACGGCCGAAGCCGTACAGGACGATGTCCTGAGGCCGCTCGAGCAGCGGCTTCTTCCCCGTCATCGCCGGCGCGAGCACCTCGGCGACGTACTCGTCCATGTCGTCCTGGTCGTCGCGCTCGTAGAAGTTGGTGACCAGGTTGCCGAGATCGATGCGGACCGGCCCGAGGTCGAGCTTGGCGAGCGCTTCCAGCATGGGCAGGCAGGTGAGCACCGAGATCTCGGACTCGAGGATCTGCCGGGCCCTGCGGATGATCTGGATGATCTCGATGCGATCCTTGTTGACCAGCGAGTCGCCGAAGACCTTGACGATGACTCCGTGCTCCCGGTAGAGGCGCCCGATGATCGGGACCATGGCCTCCGCGGCTTCCTCCCGTTGCTTCCAGCGCCGGAGGTACTCGTCCATCTTGGCGTCGCTGCTCATCTTTCTCTCTCTTCGGCTGGGCGCGGCCTCGCGCGGAGGGAGCGCCGGGGGATGGGTCCGCCGCGGCCAAGAAACAACACGCACCGCAGGGTCGCAAGCCTCGGCCGCCGGGGACCCAGGTAGGTGGCGGCGGGGACGGATTCGTTGCGCAGAACCGGGGCGGAAGGGGCGACGGCGGCAGCGTCGCGGAGGGCCCGTACAGCCCCCGCGGACGGGTTCCAGTGCCGGCGGGAGGCGGCCCGGGCCCGCTCGAGCCCGAGCCGCCCCACGGCTCTGGGGCGTGACGCTACAGGTGCCCCGGCAGGTCTTCGGCGATCTGCTCCGGCGTGGTGGCCGGGCCGAAACGAGCGAGGACCTGACCGTCCTTGCCCACCAGGAACTTGGTGAAGTTCCAGCCGATGTCCTCGTTGCCCTCTTCGTCCGGATGACCGGACTTCAGGAAGCGGTAGAGGTCGCAGGCTCCGTCGCCGTTGACCTCGATCTTCGAGAACATCGGGAACTCGACGCCGTAGTTCGAGCGCGCGAACTCGAGGATCTCCTCGTCGCTCCCGGGCTCCTGCTTGCCGAACTGGTTGCACGGAAAGGCCAGGACCGTGAAGTCCCGCGCCTGGTTCTCATCGTGAAGGGTACGCAGACCTGCGTACTGAGGAGTGAGTCCTCACTGACTGGCGACGTTCACCACCAGGCAGACCTTCCCCGCGTACTCGGAGAGCGCCACCTGTTCACCGGTGATCGACGTCATCTCGAAGTCGTGCATGCTGGCCATGGAGGCTCCTTCGGATGGGGTCCCCGAACACGCTACCGCGCGCGCGACCCACGGCAAGCGGTGGCTATCTTCCCCCCATGCAGAGGATCGAAGGGCGGGTGGCCGTGGTCACCGGGGCGGCCAGCGGGATCGGCCGGGAGACGGCGCGGCTGCTGGCGACACGGGGCTGCCGGGTGGCCATCGCCGACGTCGCCGAAGAGGGACTCGCGTCGCTCGCGGAGGAGCTGCGCGAGGCCGGCCGGCCCTGCTCGAGCCACGTCGTGGACGTCGCCGACCGGGAGCGGATGGCGCGCTTCGCCGAAGAGGTGGTCGCGGAGCACGAGCGCGTCCACATCCTGGTCAACAACGCGGGCGTCGCCCTGGGCGACTCCATCGAGGAGCTCTCCTGGGAGGATCTGGACTGGCTGGTGGGAATCAACTTCTGGGGCGTGCTCCACGGCTGCAAGTTCTTCCTTCCCTACCTGCGGCGCGAGGACGAAGCCCACATCGTGAACCTGTCGAGCATGTTCGGCTTCGGCGGCCTCCCGAGCCAGGGACCCTACTGCGCCACCAAGGCCGCGGTGCGTTCGCTGACCGAGACACTGCACGGCGAGCTCGCCGACTCGGCGATCGGCGTGACCAGCGTTCATCCCGGCGGAATCGCGACCAACATCGTGCAGAACGCCCGCTTCTACGACGAGGAGGGACGCGCACGGGCCGCCGAGGTCTTCGCGCGTCGTGGCCGGCCGCCCGCCGAGGTGGCGAAACGCATCGTCCGGGCCATCGAGCGCGACCAGCTGCGCCTGGTGGTCTGCCCGGAAGCGCATGTCTTCGACTGGGCCAAGCGCCTGCTGCCGGTGTCGACCCAACGCCTCGTGCGGCGCCTCTGGAGCCGCGTCGACCCCAGCTCGGCGACCACTGCCCTGTGAGAAGCTTCGACGAGGCCTTCGCTCCGGAAGCCCGCGACGGCGGGTCCTTCGTGAGTCTCGACGGCTTCGGCGGCCTCACCCTCGGCTGCGCCACCCTGGCCGCGGCCCGGAAGCTCCCGGACATGTCGCTGCACTCCGTACACACCTGCTTCCTTCGCCCCGTGCCGACGGAGCACCCGGTGGAGCTGCGCGTCGAGTCGCTCTCCCACGGACGGCGCTTCGCACGAAGACGCGTGGAGATCCGCGAGGGCGACCGGCTCTAC
This sequence comes from Myxococcota bacterium, assembly GCA_028284295.1. GTDB lineage: Bacteria > Myxococcota_A > UBA9160 > UBA9160 > UBA4427 > JAJDAN01. The sequence goes on from JANQSB010000412.1 coordinate 7,810, forward strand.
TTCGAGCTGCTCGCGAGCTTCGCGGGTCCGCTGGCCGGACCGGACTTCGACGACGACCCGGACATCGAGCGACCCGAACCGGAGGATCTTCCCAGCGAGCTCGAGGTCGCCGAGGCCGAGGGTTGGGACAGTGACGGGGGCCCCCACCGGCTGATCGAGATGCGCTGGTGCGGACGCCCCTGGGACCTGTCGGGTCCGGCCGCCTCCTCGCGCTACGAAACCTGGGTGCGGCCCCTGGTCCCGCCCGAGAGTGCGGCCGGCCGCGACGCGGGAATCGTCTTCCTCAGTGACTACCACTCGCACTGGCCCGCGACCCGCAAGCTGGGGGGCTCCTTCGATACCGAGGGCTTCGTCAGCCTCGATCAGGTCGTGTGGATCCACCGCGACGACGCCTGGGACGACTGGTGGCTCTTCTCGAGCTGGACCGATCAGGGCCACGCAGGACGTTCCCTGGGTCACCGGACCCTGCGAACCCGGGACGGCCGACTGGTCGCGTCGATGGCCCAGGAGGCGATGATCCCGGGCGCCCGCTTGCTGGCCAACGGCGGAACGAGAAACCCATGAGCGGCCCGGGAGAGACGGCATGAACGAAGCGGAACGACGGATCGTCAACGGCGCCGCCTGGAGCGACTTCTGCCGAGCACTCGAACGGGCCGGAGAGGTCGTGCTCTCCGAGGGGACTCCCGAGAACCCCTTCGACCGCGCCGAAGGCTTCCGCTACCTGACCCGCCTCCTGCGCGCCGGGCTCGACAGCCACGTCGAGTCCTCCGATCCGCACCATCCGCGCTTCTTCCAGCTCGCCAACGAGACCGTCAAGATCGGGAACGACAACCCGGACAACGTCTATCACAACGCCAACCTCGACGGCTCGCTCGAGTACCGCATCCGGGGGCAGCGGGGCAGCGTTTCGTACCTGAGCTTCATGACCGCTGGAGGCGGCTACGAGAGCGACGGCAGCATGGCGCGGACCGGACAGCTCGACCTCCAGGACCTGGACTGCGACGCCGAGGGCCGCTTCGAGATCGTCGTGTCGAGCCGCGAGCAGTCGGGCAACTGGCTGCCGATGCGACCCGAGACCACCCAGATGGTGGTCCGGCAGACCTTCGCCGATCGCGACCGGGAGGAAGCGGCAAGCTACGCCATCGAGTGTCTGGCGGCGGGACGCTCCGACGCCCTGCGCCCGGAGGAGCTGGAGCCGGCGCTGCAACGGGCGGCCGGCTTCGTCGAAGGAACCGCACGGCTCTTCGTCGACTGGATGCGCTCGTTCGAAGCCCACGTGAACGAGCTGCCCGCCAACGACCAGGAGATGTGCATCCGCGCCGGAGGCGACGCGAACATCCACTACCACAACAGCCGCTGGCAGCTGGCCGAGGACGAGGTGCTGCTGGTGGAGGTCATGCCCCCGGAGTGCACCACCTGGAACCTGCAGATCGGCAACTTCTGGATGGAGTCGCTCGACTACCGGTACCACCGCATCCACCTCAACAAGACGACGGCCCGTACCGAGCCGGACGGCTCGGTGCGGATCGTGCTCGCCCACAGCGATCCGGGGCCCCGCTTCCCGAACTGGCTCGACACCTGCGAGCATTCCCAGGGCGCCATGCTCTTCCGCTATGTGGGGGCGAGCGAGCACCCGCCGATCCGCACGCGGGTGCTTCGCCACGCGGAGCTCGTCGACGCCTGAGCCGTCGAGCCCGGGCCATCCGGGCCTCATCGGAACCGGAAACTCGGCGTCGAAGTGACAGTGGAACCACGCGCTTTCGGTTCCTTGGGAAATCCACTTCCGCTACCGGGGAAGACGCGTTCCGACGGACCACGAGTTTGCCTGCTCGGATTGGGGGGGAAGCGAGTCGATCCGGAGCCGTGCTGCAACTGAGCGCCGTGCACGGTCGGCACCGCACTTGCAAATGCTCTGGCAGAGATTCGATGCGGGCGGAGGTGGCTTCCGGGACACGTCTCTCCACAACGACGGCGACAACCGCGTGGCACGGTGAGTGAGCCGGTAGAACCGCATCCTCTGCCGGTCCCGCGAGGTCGTGCCGACCAACGTCGAAGACGAGACGGCTCGGAATGCACTGCCACCGGCACGGAGGCGGGCGGGAGGCTCGGTTCCTGGGACGCAGGCCGACTCTCCCGCCCGTCTCTCGCACGCGCCTCGCGCAACCGCCTTCCGCACACTCCCTTCTTCGGCGCCGACCGGCGCGAGCACGGCCAGGGAAGGTCTGTACAGGGTGCAGACCTCGCAGCACGCGAACGCCGAGCGTTCGCCAGCTAGACTCGCGCCTTCGCTCCGCCTGGGACTCGGGATGAACCCGAGAGCAACGAGGAGGTGTCACGCGTGGGCTCGCTCGCAGGAAGGATCGCCGTCGTCACGGGTGCCAGCCGGGGGATCGGGAAGGGAACCGCCATCGCACTGGGAGAGAAGGGCTGCACGGTCTACGTCACGGGCCGGACGAGCGGCGGCGGCGAGCGAAGCATCGAAGAGACCGCCCGCCTGGTGAAGGAGGCCGGGGGCGAAGGCAGGCCGGTCCGCTGCGACCACGGCGACGACGCCCAGATCGCCGCCGTATTCGAGCAAATGGGCGAGGAGGCGGGGCGCCTGGACCTGCTCGTCAACAACGTCTACAAGGTGCCCGACCCGCCGGCCTGGGGCGGCGGGTTCTGGGATCACCCGATCCAGATCTGGGACGATCAGGTCGGGATCGGCCTGCGCTCGCACTACGTCGCGAGCTGGCACGCCGCACCCCTGCTCTTCGAGAGCGCCGCCGACCCCAACGCCGCGACCCGCCCCGCGATCCTCCACGTCTCGTCGCCGGGCGGCCAGAGCTACCACTTCTCCAGCTCCTATGGCGCCGGCAAGGCCGGGCTCGACCGCCTGAGCAGGGACATGGCCTTCGAGCTGCGCGCCCGGAAGGTGGCCAGCGTGGTCCTCTATCCCGGTGCCGTCGCGACCGAGTTCATCGTCGATTCGGCCGCCCAGACCGGAATGGATCTCTCGAAGGCGCAGACCCCCCTCTTCGTCGGTCGCTGCGCGGCGGCCCTCGTCGGTGCCGACGACCTGCTGGAGCGCTCGGGCAGCATCCAGTGGGTCGAGGACCTCGCCGAGGAATTCGACGTCCTCGACGAGAACGGACAGCGGCCGCCCGGCTATCCCCGGCGAGGCGAAGGGTGACTCCCGACGAACTCGCGGCCATCGAGGAGATCCGCCAGCTCAAGGCGCGCTACTTCCACCGCATGGACCAGAAGCGCTGGGCAGAGTGGGCGGACTGCTTCTGCGAGGACGTCCGCGTGGACACCACCCAGGAGGGTTCCCCGCTGCTCGAGGGCCGACAGGCCTTCGTCGACTTCCTGCCGCCGATCCTCGAGGGCGTGATCAGCTTGCACCACGGCCACGCCTCCGAGATCCGACTCACCGCGACGGACGAGGCCGAGGGAACCTGGTCGATGGAGGACCACCTGTGGTGGCCCGACGGCCGCCACTTGTGGGGCACCGGCTTCTACTACGAACGCTACCGGCGCGATCCCGACGGGCGCTGGCGCATCCTCGAGCTCGTTCTGCGCCGGATCCGCACCGAGGTCGACGGCATTCGCACCTACCCGCCCGAGGCGTGACGCCACCCCGCGCCTGGGAGCGGGCGGCGCCGCCGCCCGCACGGAAGCCCTCGCCGAAGGCGCTACCCTGGCCCGCGCGTTCCGACGGAGACCGCCATGGCTGACATCACGGTCCGAAACCTGCGCTTCCGCTTCGACGAGGAGCTCGACTTCGACGTCCCGGACGAGACCCTCGGCATGATGCTGCCGACCCTGGGCCTCTCGATGACGATGCCCTACCTCGAGCCCTACCTGATCCGGACCATGAAGGTCGCCATCCCGAAGATCGCGAGCCCCCAGCTCGTCGAGGACACCAAGCGCTTCTCGCAGCAGGAAGGCCACCACTTCCGCAACCACGCGACCTTCAACAACCGGATCCGCAGCGCCTTCGAGCCCGACACGGAGGCCGCCCTGCGCGGCATCGAGGCCGACCTGGAAGCCGACTACCAGCGCTTCACGAAGGAGAAGCCCCTGCGCTGGAACCTCGCCTACGCCGAGGGCTTCGAGGCCATGACCTGCGCGAGCGCGTTGGCCATGGCGGAGCAGGGAGCCTTCGACGGGGACATGCCGGGTGGCGAGATCTGGCCCTGGCACATGGCCGAGGAGATCGAGCATCGGACCGTGGCCTTCGACGTGTTCGACCACCTGGTGGGAAGCTACTTCTACCGGATCTGGTTCGGGACACGCGCGCAGATCCACTACCTCTCGTACATCAAGCGCTTCGCGCAGTGCATGGCACGGGGCCTGGGTCGCGAGATTCCGCGCGGTGGCTCCGAACTGACCCGCAGCGCCGGCCGACGCTATCTGCGGACCTTCAGTCCCTGGTACGATCCCGCGAAGATCGAGCTGCCCCAGGGCGTCGAACAGCTCCTGGAACGCTACTCGCAGATGGCGGGCCCCGGACCCGGGGCCGCGGAGGGCTCCGCGTGAGTCAGCAGCAACCCGTAGAAGAGTGGCACCGCATCGTCCGCGAGCGCGACTTCGACGCACTCGAAGACCTGCTGGCCGACGACGTCGTGTTCCACTCCCCGATCGTGCACACCCCCCAGGAAGGCAAGCCGCTGACGATGCTCTACCTCTCGGCCGCCTTCGGGGTCTTCGGCGGCGGAGAGGCGCCGGCATCGGGGAGCAGCGCCGGCGACGGGCCCGGCAAGTTCCACTACGTGCGCGAGGTCGCTGGCGAGCGGGACGCGGTGCTCGAGTTCGTGACCGAGATGGACGGCATCGTGGTGAACGGCGTCGACATGATGCGCTGGAACGACGCCGGGCGCATCGTCGACTTCAAGGTCATGGTGCGCCCGCTCAAGGCCATCCAGAAGGTGCACGGCCTGATGGCCGCGATGCTCGCCAAGCTCGACGGCTGACGGGCGGTCTCTTCCGTCAGCTCGCGGCCAGGTGCGCGCGAATCAGCCGGGTCACGTCGTCCGCGGCATCGATGGCCAGCGCATGTCCGGCGCCCTCCAGGGTCTCGACCCGCGCACCCTCGATCGATGCGGCCAGTGCCTCGGCCCCGGGAGTCAGCAGGTCCTCTCCGGCGGCCAACACCAGGGTGGGGACGCGAAGGCGCCCCAGGGCGTCGGTCCGCGAGCCCGACCACTGCTCGAGTCCCGCCGCCGAGCGCTCGAGGGTCGCAGCCGGGATCCTGCGCACGGCCTGGGCGAGCCCGCGCAGGGTCCGCTCCCGCCGGGCCGGGTCCGAGAGCAGATCCTCCCCGAAGAGCCACGGCGCCAGGAAGGCGGACAGGGTCTCGGGCTTGGCTTCCGCGGCGAGGCGCACCCAGGCGTCGGCGAAGGCCAGCAGTCGCGGACTCGCCTCGACGAAGGGGGTCACGAGCACCAGCGAGCGCACCCGGTCCGGGTGCTCGAGAGCGAGCTCGAGAGCCACCGCCGCCCCGAGGCTGGCGCCCACCACGTGCGCCGGAGGGGCCTCCGCGAGCACGGATGCCACGTCCGCTGCCGCGCGAGCGACCTCGTAGCGCTCCAGGTCGGGCGCGTCGGATCCCGCGACTCCGCGCGGGTTCACCCCGACCAGCTCGTAGCCGTCGACCAGCGCCGCGCTCTGGAACGCGAACGAAGAGACGTCCGTACCGAAGCCGGGGAGCAGCACGACCGGGTCGCCCTCCCCTTCGCGGAGGACCTCGAGCCCGACTCCGTCCTCCACCTGGAAGAGGCGCTCGCGTGCGCTCGCGAATGCCTCCACGTCCTGCTTGGTGACGCGCCCGCCCGGACCACTGCCGTCGACGCGGTCGAGGTCGACTCCGAGCTTCCGGGCCAGGGCCCGGGCGGCGGGAGCCACCGGGCGCCGCCCGCCCTGCACCGCGGCGGGAGTCTCGGCGGCCGGACCCGGCGTGGCGACGGACTCGGCGGCCTCGTCGGACTCAGTGACGGAGCCTTCGGGCGGAACGTAGGACGCGGCGAAGCCCTCGGCGTCGAACGCTTCGTCGGCCTCGTCGGTGATCGCACCCAGCAGCGCACCGCAGGGCACCGTTTCGCCCGGCTCGACGAAGGCATGCCGGAAGAAGCCGCCGACGACGGCCTCGATCTCGGACTCGGCCTTCTCCGTCTCGATCACGAGGACGATCTGACCCTTCTCGACCGGGCCGCCGACGGGCACCGGCCACTCGACGATGGTGCCCTCTTCCATGGTCATGCCGAGTCGCGGCATGGCGATCGCAGTGGCGCTCACGCTCTCTCCTTCAGCCGGGGCTCGGCCCCGCTCTCTCGGCCCCGCTCTCAGCCCTGGGAGCGAACGGCTTCGATGACCCGCTCGGGCGAAGGCAGGTAGGCCTGCTCGAGGGGCCGGCTGAACGGCACCGGGCTGTGCGGCGCGGTGACGCGCTTGACCGGCGTCTCGAGCGAGTCGAAGCCCTGGTCCACACACAGCGCTGCGACGTCGCTCGCGACCGAAGAGCGCGGCGTGCTCTCATCGACCACCACCACCCGGCCCGTCTTCGCGAGGGTCGTGAGGATCGCCTCCTCGTCGAGGGGCTGGAGCGAGCGGAGATCGAGCACGTCGGCCTCGATCCCCTCGGCGGCCAGCTTCTTGGCGGCCCGCTGGCACACGGCCACGGTACCGCCGAAGCCGATCAGCGAGACGTCACCGCCCTCGCGCACCAGCGACGCCTTCCCGATGGGCACCTCGTAGTCGCCTTCCGGGACCTCTCCGGTCGCTCCGAGCACCAGCTTCGCCTCGCAGAAGATCACCGGGTTGTCGTCGCGAATCGAGGCCAGCAGCAGGCCCTTGGCGTCGGCGGGATTCGACGGAATGACGGTCTTGAGACCCGGGATTCCCGCGGTCATCCAGTAGAGGGACTGGCTGTGCTGGGCGGCGGCCTGCATGCCGGCGCCGCTGACGGTACGCACCGTCAAGGGGATGCGCGCCTTGCCGCCGAACATGTAGCGGAGCTTCGCGGCCTGGTTGAGCAGCGGGTCGAGACAAGTGCCGAGGAAGTCGACGAACATCAGCTCGACGACCGGCCGCATCCCGGTGGCGGCCGCTCCGACGGCGGTTCCGACGATGCCCATCTCGCTGATGGGCGTGTCGAGGACCCGGTCCGGAAAGGACTTCACCAGGCCCTTGGTGGTGCCCAACACGCCGCCCATCTCGTCGATGCCGTCGCCCTCGCGATCTCCGCCGCCGGCGACGTCCTCCCCCATCAGGATGACGTCCGGGTCGGTCTCCATGGCGATGTGGATCGCCTCGTTGACCGCCATGCCCAGGTTCAGCTTGCGGCTCATCGGGCACCCCCTTCACCGGGCGGCGTGTAGTAGACGTCGGTGGTGATCTCGGAGAGGTCCGGGAAGGGAGCCGCCTCGGCGGCCTCGACCGCGGCCTCGAGCTCTTCCTGTACGGCGTGGTCGATCTGTCGCAGGTCGTCGGCGTCCACGAGCTGAGCCTCGACGCAGTGGCTCTCGAAGCGGTCGAGAGGATCCCGGTTCTGGATCCAGTCCTCGGCCTCCTCCTTCGAGCGATAGACGAGGGGATCTCCCACGAAGTGGCCCGCGAAGCGGTAGGTCTTGCACTCGAGCAGGACCGGGCCGTGGCCACTGCGACAGTGCTCCAACGCCTCACCGGCCTTCTCGTACACGTCGAAGAAGTCCATGCCGTCGGCGATGGCGGACTCCATCGCGTAGGAGCCGGCGCGGACGGCGATGTCCTTCACGGGCACCACGAACTCGGTGGGCGTAAACTCGCCGAAGCCGTTGTTCTCCACCACGTAGAGCGCGGGCAGCTTCCAGTTGGCCGCCATGTTGAGCGACTCGTGGAAGGCGCCCTGATTCGTGGCACCGTCGCCGAAGAAGGCGACCGCTACGCCGCCGCTGCGCTTCAGCTTCGCGGTGAGGGCCGCACCCGTGGTGAGCGGAATGCCGGCACCGACGATGCCGTTGGCGCCGAGCATGCCCTTCTCGACGTCGGCGATGTGCATCGAGCCGCCCTTGCCCTTGCAGGTGCCCGAGGCGCGGCCGAAGAGCTCGGCCATCATCGCTCCCACGTCGACGCCCTTGGCGATGCAGTGACCGTGCCCGCGATGGGTCGACGCGACCGTGTCCCGCTGCCCCAGCTGGGCGCAGACACCGACCGCGACGGCCTCCTCACCCGCGTAGAGGTGCATGAAGCCACCCATCTTTCCGGCGGCGACGAGCTCGCCGAGCTTCTCCTCGAAAGCCCGGATCATGCGCATCTTGCGATAGGCATCGAGCAACTGCTCGCGTGTCAGGTTCATGGCGCTCGACTCTCCGGTGTTCTGGCCGGTGTTCTGACTGCGACCCGGATTCGACTCGATCGGGGTCGGCCGCACGCGCGTGATCCGCAGCGGCGAGTCCAGCTAGACTACCACGCTCCCAGGAGCCCTCGAATGACCACGCCCCGACTTTCCCGCTCCAGCCCTCCGGATCTTCCGATCGCGATCATCGGCGCGGGCTTCGCCGGGATCGGCACCGCGATCCAGCTGCGCAAGGCGGGAATCAACTCCTTCACCCTCTTCGAGCGCGCGGACGAGATCGGCGGCACCTGGCGCGACAACAGCTACCCGGGATGTGCCTGTGACGTTCCATCCCATGTCTATTCCTTCTCCTTCGAGCCCAACCCCGGCTGGACGCGAACCTTCGCGGGCAGCGCGGAGATCCAGGACTACCTCCTCGGCCTGGTAGAGAAGTGGAAGCTCCGCCCCCAGCTGCGACTCGGAACGGAGATCGTCGACGCCCGCTTCGACGAGGCGGCGGGGGTCTGGATCCTGACCACCGATGCCGACGAGCAGATCCGCGCCCGCATCGTGGTCTCGGGCGTGGGTGGCCTGGTCGACCCTGCCCTGCCCGACATCAAGGGGCTCGAGAGCTTTCGCGGCGAGCTCTTTCACACGGCGCGCTGGAACCACGAGGTCGACATCACGGGCAAGAAGGTCGGGGTGATCGGTACGGGCGCGAGCGCCGTCCAGGTCGTGCCCAGCATCGCGGCCCAGGTGGAGACGCTGACCGTCTTCCAGCGCACCGCCGCCTGGGTGATGCCGAAGGGAGACCGCGTCTACTCCGAGGCGACCCGTCGGCGGCTGGCGCGCTTCCCCGCGCTGCTCCGCCTGAGCCGCTTCGTGAAGTACTGGCTCAGCGAGCTGGTGGGGCCGATGGTCTTCCTGGATGCCCCGCGGCTCTCGCGCCTGGCGGAGAAGGGATCCCTTGCGCACCTGCATCGCTCCGTCCAGGATCCCGAGCTGCGCGAGAAGCTGACGCCCCGCTTCCAGTTCGGCTGCAAGCGGATCCTCATCTCGGACGACTACTGGTCGACCTTCGAGCGGGAGAACGTCGAGCTCGTCACCGATGCCATCGACGAGATCCGACCCGATGGCATCCGGACCCGGGACGGGGCCTTCCACGAGCTCGACGCCCTGGTCCTGGCCACGGGCTTCGCGCTCGGTCTGGCGGCAGCACCCTTCCCGGTCACCGGCCTCGGCGGCCATTCGCTCGACGACGCCTGGAAGGACGGCGCCGTGGCCTACAAGGGCATGACCGTGGCGGGCTTCCCCAACTGGTTCATCCTGATGGGTCCGAACACCGGTCCGGGCCACACCTCGGTGCTCGTCTACACCGAGGCGCAGATCCAGCATCTGATGGGCGCCATCGCGAAGATCCGGCGGCAGGGGCTCAAGTACGTCGACGTCCGGCAGACCGCCCAGAACGCCTACAACGAAGGCATCCAGGGTCGCATGAAGCACATGGTGTGGTCTTCGGGGTGCAATAGCTGGTATCTGTCCGACGACGGATCGAATCACTCCCTGTACCCGGGCTTCGCGGCGGAATACGTCGCCCGGGCGCGACACTTCAACCCTTCCCACTACCGACTGGTCCCCACCGATGAGTGACTCCACCTGGCGCGCGTTCTCGCTGATGCAGGAAATCGAAACCCAGCGCGGGTCGGGCGCGCCCTACCGCGAGTTCCTGCGGAGGCCGAGCCTGAGCTGCGGCGTCTACTCGCTGAAGGCCGGCGCCAACGACCTGCAGGCTCCCCACGACGAGGACGAGGTCTACTACGTGGTCGCCGGCAAGGCGCGGATCCGCGTCGGCGAGGAGGAGCAGGTCCTGGGCCCGGGCTCGATCCTCTACGTCCCGGCCAGCGCCCAGCACTCCTTCTGCGAGATCGAAGAGGACCTCACCCTGCTGGTCTTCTTCGCCTCCGGAGGCCCGACCGACTAGGGAAGCTTCGCCGCCGGGCAGGCGAGTCGGGGCTCCCGCTAGCGCGCCCCCTCGCGCAGCCCGCCTTCGACGAAGCGGTCGAAGGCCTCCCAGAACCTCTCCTGGATGGCGTCGGTCTCCTGGAGGATCTCGTGCATCGCCTCCGGGACCTCCGCGAGCTCGACCCGGGGCGCGTGCTCGGCGATCCGGGCGTGGGAGCGCGGCGAGACCACCAGGTCCCGACCGGGCGAGACCAGCAGCGTCGGCGTTTCGATCGCGCGAAGCCGCTCGGGGCGGTTCACCTCGGTCACCGTCCGCACCACCTCGCGGGTCATGCGCCAGGTGGCACCCGCGGTCGCGAGCCGTGGCTCGCTGCGCAGGAAGTCGTTGTTGCGGGCGTGTCGCGCCATGTCCGAGGTCACCCGATTCACCGGGTCGTCGAGATCCACCTCGCCGGACCCCCAGATGTAGCGATCCCCCCGACCCAGCCCGACCTGCAGCCCGGCGACCGTGCGCATCAGCCAGAGCGGGAGCCGGTCGAAGCCCGTCATGGGGGCGGACAGCACGGCCCGGTCGAAGCGATGGGGAGCTTCCTGGAGGCTCCGAAGAGCGACGTTGCCTCCCATGGAGTGAGCCACGAGGAGATGGGGCCGCGGGAGCAGCTCCGCCACCTCCGACTCGTAGACGAGCCCCAGGTCGGCGACCAGCTCCCCGAAGTCGGTCTGGTAGCCGGCCTGCCTTCGCGGGTGGTCCTCGGGCAGCAGGCGCCCGGAGAGCCCCTGCCCCCGGTGGTCGTAGCTGACCACCGCCAGGTCGCGCGCGAGCAGGTGCTCGACCACCTCGTAGTACTTCTCGATGAACTCCGTGAAGCCGTGAAGCAGGAGCACCGTCCCGCGCACGGGGACGCCATCGGGCGGGGTCCAGCGGGCGATGCGCAATGCGAGGTCGTCGGCCACCGGCAGCATCCGCAGCTCGCCGCCGGGCGGCGTGGGAGCGGTGTCGAGCGAGACGAGACGCATCGGGTCCACGGCGCGTGACCCTACCACGCTCCGCAGGACCGACCGCCTGGAAGGGCTCGAAGGGCGTGGCTAGCCTCGGCCGCATGAGCGCACAGCCCACCCGCCCCCGAAGGCTGTCCGAGGTCGATGGCTGGTACCACGAGACGGACGTCGCGATCGTCGGCTTCGGCGGCGCCGGAGCCTGCGCGGCCATCGAGGCCGCGGATGCAGGCTGCGCCGTGACCATCTTCGAGGTAGCCAGCGCCAGCGGCGGCTCGACGGCGCTCTCGAGCGCCGAGATCTACATGGGCGGGAGCGGGGGCACCCAGGTCCAGCGGGCCTGCGGCTACGAAGACTCCACCGAGGCCATGTTCGACTACCTGATGGCGGCCCAGGGCGACCTGGCCGACGAGGCCAAGATCCGCCTCTACTGCGAGGAGAGCGTCGGGCACTTCGAGTGGCTCGTGTCCATGGGCGCGAAGTACAAGGAGAGCGAGCACAAGGAGCGCGCCATCATGGCGCTCACCGACGACTGTCTTCTCTACACCGGAAACGAGAAGTCCTGGCCCTTCCGCGAGATCGCCGCGCCCTGTCCGCGCGGCCACAACCTCGAGGTGGAGGGCGACAACGGCGGTCCCCTGCTGATGGGCCTGTTGACGCAGCAGGTCGAGAAGCGCGAGGTCCGCGTCGAGTACAACGCCCGGGCACTGACCCTGATCCAGGACGACGAGGGCGAGGTTCACGGCCTGGTGGTGCGCATCGACAACGAAGAGCGCAACGTCCGCGCGCGGCGCGGCGTCCTGCTGGCCGCGGGCGGCTTCGTGATGAACGAAGAGATGCTGTCGCGCTACGCGCCGCGCCTGAAGCGCGGGAACATCCCCATCGGCAACCCGGGCGATACCGGGGCCGGCATCCTGATGGGTCAGGGCGCCGGCGGCGCGCTCCTCCACATGAGCGAGGGCTTCATCAGCGTGCCCTTCTATCCGCCGCCCTCCCTCACCTATGGCATCTTCGTCAACGCACAGGGACAGCGCTTCATCAACGAGGACGTCTACCACGCCCGCCTGATGGACCACGCGCTGCGACAGGTCGGTCAGGGCATCTACCTGATCCTCTCCCACGACGACTACGACCACCCTCCCTTCCTGAACGCCCAGGTGGCGGGCACCGGAGAGACCGTCGAGGAGATGGCCGAGGAGGTGGGCATCCCGCCCGAGAACCTCCGCCACACCCTGGACTTCTACAACGCGCACGCCGCCCGCGGCGAGGACCCGCTCTTCCACAAGAGCCCCGAATGGCTGAAGCCCATCGAGTCCCCCTATGCGGCCCTCGACTGCACGCCCGGAAGTGGCGTCATCAACCCGTACTTCACCCTCGGCGGCCTCGACACCCTGCCGACGGGTGAGGTGCTGACCATGGAGCGGGAGCCCATCCCGGGCCTGTATGCCGCGGGACGGACGGCCTGTGGCGTCCCGCGCCGGGCGGATGGCTACGCGAGCGGGCTGTCGGTGGGCGACGCGACCTTCTTCGGGCGCATGGCGGGCCGGCGGATGGCCGAGGCCCCGGCACGCGACTGAAGAGTTTCCCGGCTCCGGTCGCGGAGGGTCCGGGAGTGCAGGGACCGCAGCCGGCGAACGCGGCGTTCGCCCGCTATTCGGCGTCGAGCTGCTTGAGGGCCCGCTTCGGGGCCACCATCCGGTAGGCCTCTTCCAGCAGGCTCGCAATCATGTCCCAGTCCGGCCCGCGGTCGATCCGCACCCCGATCCATCCGCTGGGACCCATGTAGGGCGGGACGAAGAAGGTCTCGGGGTCCGCGGCGACCAGGTCGTCCTGTGCGTCCTTGGTCGACTTGATCCACAGCGCCTGGATGCCGTCGCCGTGGTGGTTGTCCCAGAGCGAGGCGAAGGTCCGCTTGCCACCCCAGAAGGTCGGTGCCCCGTGCGAAATCGTCTCCTTCGTCTCCGGCCAGGCGTCGATGATCTTGTGCACCCTGGCCACGGGGTTCCGGGTTCGCGCCATGACGACAGGGTAGTGCAGACCCGTGTCGGAGGGGGCCCTCGCCCGGCTTGCCAGCGCGCGCCTCGCGGACCACCCTTCCCCGGATGCCTCGCGGCGCACTTCCGTGTCCCTCCCAGATTCTCGCTCTCGCCGCCGTCCTCGTGCTCGCGACGGCCTGCGTGAACTCGCCTCCGCCCACGCGGCATCCGGAGAGCGATTCGATCCGCTTCGTCGCCCGCAGCGGGATCGCCCGCGCGAACGGGATCTTCCACCGCTGGCGCATCGTCGAGGCGGAGGTGGCTCCCGGGGATCCGGCCGACAGCTTCCTGGTGGTCGAGATCGACGTCGCGAGCATCGACACGGGCCTTCCGCGCCGCGACGCGCATCTGCTCGAGCCCGACTGGTTCGACGCCGAGCGCTGGCCGAAGGCACGAGCCCGGGTCTCTCACGTGAAGCCCGAGCCGGGGAACGAGGGCCGCTACCGGGCGCGCATCGAGCTGCAGATTCGCGATCGCACGGGCGTGGTCGAGGGACGGTTCCGACGGCTGAGCGAACGCCCGCTGGTGGTAGAGGGCGAGCTCCGCATCGACCGGACGAGCTTCGGCGTCGGGGCACCCGACGCGTCCTGGAACCCGATGTCGCCGCGCAACGAAGTGGAGCTCCACTATCGCGTGACGCTGCAGGAAGGCCGGCTGCCCGCCACGGAGCCCCCGAGCGATCGGGCCTCGCGCTGAACCGGTCCCGAGCAGAGCGGGGCGCGCTCAGGGAGCGTCCGCCGCGGCCTCGTTCGCGATGCGCTCGTAGCAGCCCGGCGTCGACAGACAGCTCTTCTTGAGAGCGGGCCACAGGTCGAGGCCCAGCGGCGGGTTGTCACCGAACTTCTTGCGGAGCAGGTGCTGTCCGATTCCCGCGTCCACCAGCGCCTCGCGGGTCGCGTCCTCGCGCGCCCGCGCGATCTCGTCGGGTGGCAGGTCGCCGAGCGACTCGACGGCGCGGTCGGCCTGGACCTGGACGGAGGTGGGCTGGAAGCTCGGACCGCTCCTCACCCGTCCGGCGATCTCCTCCTCCACCCGGCGAAGCTCGCTACCCGCGTCGGAGCGGGGCTGCCAGAAGCTGCGGCGAACGGGCCGGCCGGGCCAGGCTCCCTCGTCCTCGCCTTCTTCGCGGAGCTCGGACGCCTGGGGCGCGGACTCCCGGGCTGCGGAGGCCCGGGAATCGGGAAGCGGCGGCGCGTCCGCGGGCGGAGCCTCGCCGGACGAGCCGGTGCGGGCCTCTCGCACGTCTTCGGCGCCGGGAGCCCAGCCGGAGTCCGCGGCTCCGCTCGCCGGGTCCCCTGGCGTGCCGGGGGACGACGTGTCGAGCATCCGGATCGCCAGCAGCACCACCGCCGCGGCCGCCACGAGGACCCCGATCCGAACCCACCACGAGCCCACGCCGCTCCGCCCCCGTCCCGCGCTTCCGAGCCGCTACGCCGAGCCCGCGGTCGCGTGGACGGCGACGGGGATGGCGCTCTGGCGCGCGAGCCCGCTGGTCGGATCGTAGTGGCGGT